>JBEKKC010000020.1:0-37006 GCA_050010915.1 Tepidisphaeraceae bacterium
CGCTGCACAATATACCCGCGCGATTGCTCGACGCGCTCAAGCTGCGCCTCGGGGAATTCGCGGCGCATCATGTCGCTGGTGCCGTCGGTCGATCCATCGTCGATCACCAGCACGCGCGGCCGGCCATCCTGCATCAGCGCCGACGCCACCGCTTTCCGCAGATCATCCATTCGATTTTTGGTGGTGATGATGACCGTGGCTTCGGCGGTATTGGGCGTCATGGCGTCAGGAATTGTCAAAGGCGGTCAAACTTGGCAAACGTGTCGGGCCGGCGATCTCGGAAGACCGAAATTCCCATATTCATTGCACGATGTCAACGGCGCATCAGGCGCCGCGCATCGCCGATTTGGGAGCCCGCCGGAGAAAAATCTGTCCTTGACGCCGCCCTACAATTCCTTCGGCGTAGCGGCGTCGTGTGGATTTCGCGACCACTCGCCTAGCGCCGCCTCGATGCGCAGGGCCTGGGTTGGAATCAAAAAGTGGGTGGATCGCACCAAAGCGTTACGGGACATTTGCGCCAGCAATTCGCGGTCGGCATGAAGTGTTGTGATCGCCGTCGCCAGCGAATGGGCATCGCCTGCCGGCACGATAAGCCCGTCGACGCCCTGCGTTACGACCTTGCCGCAATTGGGCGTCGTGACGACGGGCAAACCGTGCGCCATCGCTTCGACCTGCGTGATGGCAAAACCATCGGACAAGGTCGGCAAAACAAAGACGTCCGCCTGCCGATAGAGGCGGCTGGTGCTATCCCGCGTGACCCGGCCGAAAAACGACACGTGGGAAGGGGCCGAGGCAACCGCGTCCCGGGAAATTCCGATCGGACCGGCGACGATAAATCGGAAGTCTTTGGCATCGAGCAGCTTGGCGGCTTCAATCAGGTACTGGATTCCCTTGCGTAGGATGACGTTGCCCAGCCACAACACCGTCAGCGGTCCCTTTCCCGCGCGGGGATGGGGAGCATCTCCTGACGCTTCGGGTTGATAGGTGAGGGGCACAACCTGGAGTTTTTCCGGCGGTACGCCCTGATGGATCAGCGCTTGCTTGGACCAGTCTGAATTGACCACGAGCAGATCCGCCGCCGCCCATTCCGCTTGCATGTGGTCCCAATACGCCTGGGGTATGCGACCGGGTGATTTCTCCCAGTCGGGCCATTTGGCCGCCTCCCGCGCGACGATGTCTTCCTCGGTTTTGGCGGGATCGATTTGATTCAGGACGGTGGGCACCCCCAGTTGCTTGCAGAACCGGATCGATTGAAGCGAACCGGTATTGTAGCCGAAGAAGGCATCGGCGCGGGGATCGAGCGTTCCGCGGCGCTGAAGATGCCGCACCACCGAACGATCAAATTCACCGCCGACGCGCAAAAAAAAAGTGTACCTTTCGTCGATGCTTTGCTTCCACCGCAAGGAGCCGAGGGCATGAGCGAAGGCGCGCGCGTTGAAGCTGACGACTTTCGTTGACGGGATTTCGGGATGGCATCTTCCGGCAACCGCCCGCATCGTCGCATTGCCGTAACGCAGCAAACCCATTGGCCGGCGGCTCCACACGTCGGTGTAGAGCAATTTGAGATGGCCGATGCGTTCAAACCCGCGAGGCACGCCATAATGCTCGCGTGATCCAATCTGCGTCACGATCCAATGTCGTTCTTCGCGCATAATAAACGCCGGAACGGCGAGTTTGCAGCGCTCATCCCGACGGTCCGCTTGGACACGCCGAAACAATTACACCCGGCATCTAGCCACGGCGGCGCCGAAGGCCACGCTCTTCCGACGCAACCTCCCGGGAATTGGGAAACGCCACTGGCGGTTGTGATGGTATTCAACATGCGGCAATTTCGCCAATTGGCGATACCGGAATAGCCGACTATAATGGAGCGGAGAATTTCGCCACAGAGGTTATCCGGACGATCGAAGCGGGCCAAAGGATACGGGTCATGAGTGATTACGAGCATTATCAGCCGCAATCGGCGGAAGCGTTTCTCTCTGTTCCCGGCATTGCCGACCCAATCCATGATGTTCGCCCGCTGAAGCGCTCAAAGGCTCTCTATTTTTGTCTGGTCATTCCGTGCGTTTGGGCGGGATTCTCCTGGTTTGGAGGAGGGGTGCCCTTCCTGACGGACCTGGCATTTTCCACGTTGCTGGTGATGTGCCTGATATTGATTGCCACGGAAACGATCGCGTTTTCACGGCGATTTGGCTTGGGCGGCATGGTTCTCTTCGGCGGCACGTTGGTCTGGTACGTCCACGACTATTTTGTGAACTGGTTTAATATCGGCAGCCACGCCACCTTCAAGCCTTACACGGACGCTGTCGTCGCTAAGGCGGCGCTTTCGACAACACTATTCATTTTCTTCGGGGCGATGGGTTTACTCTTGCCGCCGTGGCGCAGGTTAACCAACGCGTCTCTGAAGATTCCCGAGCCGGTGGATAACGGGATTTACCTGTACGTCATCATCGCGACTTTCTTGGTGGGGATGATTCCGTTCGTCTTTTTCACCAGGGAGTCGCTTCCCATTACGCTTTGGAAGGCCATGACGAATATGTATGGCCACAACGGCGTGGAATTCACGACGGGGCGAACGGGAAATTACAACTATTCCTGGGGGGGGTATCTGGCGCAGGTGGAGCAGATTGGAACAACGGGCGGCGTGCTCGCGGCATTTTACGTCCTTATGCTGCCCGGCAAAGGGCTGTCAAAATGGATCGCCACGCTGGATTGGGCCTTCTGGGCCGCGCTCGCATTTGGCACCGGCAGCCGCGGTGGATTTCTTTACTCGGTGCTTCCCGTCGCGGTGCTTCTATTTCTGAAGTACACGTTGATCGCGGCCGAGCGGCTGCGGAAATTCAGCCCGCGCGCGATTATCTATTCGGGGATGTTCTTGTTTTTCACGTTGTTTGTCGTTCAGATTCAAGGTTTTTTTCGCAACAGCGGAATCGGAAGCGTCGACGTGCACAAGATGCACCTCTTCGAAAGCCGGGGAAACGATATGTTTACCGAAGGTTTGCTCGGGTACAAGTATTTTGGGGAAACGTTCCCGTTGGCGAGAGATAATTTTCCGGGAGCGACGTTTATTCGCCCGATCCCCGACACTGCTTTTCGATTCGCGATCATGTGGTTTCCGCGCGTTTTGTGGCATGATAAGCCGGGGATTGACGAGACCGGGCAGTGGTACAACAAGATGGTAAGCGGCGGAACGGCCTCAAACACCACGGAAAACTCCGGGCCGGTCGGCGGAGGGACGGTCGCGCCGTCCACCGCGGGAACCGCGTATCTCAGGTACGGGTTTGTCGGCGTGATCGAAACCGGACTGCTGTTTGGATGGCTTTGCAAACTGACCGAGGAAATATTGCGGTTAAATCTGCGCCGGCCGCTGAGCGTCATGTTCGCCCTCGGCTTGGCGGCGTGGATGTTTCGCTGCTTCCGCGATCTGGCGCCGCAGGAACTATATCCGCTGCTCATCGGAATAGGGTTCATGGCACTGGCGATCAAATTCATTCAGGTGTTTAGCGGAGGCCAAACGGTCGAGCCGGCTGTCGTCTCCGGCGAATACGCTTGATTCCCCAGCGGCGGCCGGCAACGCTCCTTTCCCGCGGTCAGGAATCCGCCGGAATTAGGGTGAGACAGGTCTTGCATGTCGATGGAATTTCGGAGTTTTCCATATCGTCGGTTGTGCCGCTGGCGGCCTATGGATTTGAATTGATCGTCTTTCATCGGCCGGGTGATTCGGCCTGAGGCACTCCGATGGAAGGAATAGACAAGTCAGACTTGGACGGATCGGGCGCGTCGATTGTAATCAGCGCGGGTTTTTTGGGCGCGGGTGGGGTGAAAACGCACCTGATTCTGCTGAGCAAAATGCTGAGCCGAACTGGCGCCAAGGTCACGGTCGTGGGGACCAACCGCGGATGGACGGAACGGGAGATCGAAGACGTCGAGGCCGCGGGCGTGCGGGTAAAAACTCCGCCCCGCTGGATGAGTGGGGATGCCGGCCATTCACGTCTTTCCCGCGTCTACGCCGCCGCAGCGCTTCCGCTGTGGGCGTGGCGGGCGCCGACGTGCTTGTATTTGATCGGCGAAGGGAATTACCACCTCTGGGCGCGCCGCTGGTTCGGACGAAGGGCGCCGACGGTTTATCATGAAGTCCTGTGCGATCCGGAGCCGGATAACGTCCGCGGCCGCTGCGCGCTTGCTTCGGATGGCGTGGTCGCCAACTCGCTCGCCGTCGCCGATCAGTTTCGGCCCTTTGTGGGAAACATTCCGGTCAAAGTGATTCCCTTTCTGACGGCGGATCGGCCATGTCCGCCTCCGTCGCCACGCCCCGCGGCGGGCGATCGCGAATTGCGAGTCGTCTATATCGGTCGGGTGATCGAACACAAGCGCCCCGACGTTCTCGTCCAAGAGTGGAAGAGCCTCACGGCAACGGGTCCCATCGGGCCGGCGCGGCTTGACATCCATGGCTTCGACGGCGGCGGCGGTCTTATCCCCAAGCTCAAACGAATGGCATCGGAAAATGGCGTCGAGAATATCGTGACGCTCCACGGTCCCTACCAAAGCGATCAATTGGACGACATCCTGGGCGCCGCCGACGTCGTGGTATTGCCCAGCCAATGGGAGGGCTTGCCGCTCGTGCTGGTCGAAGCGATGCAGCGGGGCGTGCCGATCGTGTCGACCGATGTGGGCGGCAGCGCGGAGTTCGGCCGCGAAAATCCCGACGTGAGGATCACCGGGATCGGTTGGGGCGCGTTCGTGAAGGGCTTGAGCGGAATGGCGGGACTGTTGCGGGCGGGCAGGATCGACGCGGTTCGGCTGCATCACTGGACCGAGGCGCGATACGGATACGCCACCGTCGCCCGCCAATGGCGCGCCGCGCTGTTGCGTCCGCACGAATTCTTCGACCCCCCAGACGACTCGAAACGGGCGTGACGGCGTGGCCGGGATCGAGGCGTCAAGTCTGGCTCTGTGGCCCGGGATGCCGCGGAATATTTTGCGATTGCGCCAGGACCCCGGCGGGCGAAAAATTCGCCGGACGAGTTTCCGGATTTGCAATCGGAGGCAACGCCGAATCGAGGCGATTGGCGAGCTCGACCGGCTGCCGCCGGATCAGGCCGAAGTATCGCAGGGCCTCTCGGATGCCTTCCACCGGGTCGGCGGCGCGTTTCCAGGATTCGAGCATCGGCAGTGAATTGGCCTTCATTTCAAGGCAGCGGTCGGTTCGCGTGATTTCCCAGATGGCATTGGTCATCGCTTCGACGCTGCGGGGCGAAACGATCAGGCCGTTTTCGCGATGCCGAACCAGCTCCACCGCCGCCCCCACGACGGACGTGGCAATGATGGGAAGCTCGCAGGCGACGGCCTCGTTGATCACCAGCGCCCACGGCTCGTAATCGCTTGGATGAATCAGCACGTCGCAGGCGTGGTAGGCCAGGACAACCTCGTCGAATTGGAGGAACCCCAGCCATTTGACGCGCGACTGCACGGCGTCGCCCAACGAGCGTTGCAGGGTTTTCAGGAGGGGGCCGTCGCCGGCGATCACGACATCCCAATCGGGCCGCGCCAGCGCCACCCGCGCAAAGGCTTCCAAGAGGACATCGACGCGCTTGACCTTCACGAGCCGGCCGCAATAAAGCAGGCGTTTACGGCCGTCGGCCAGGCCGTATTTTCGGCGGAAGGCTTCGACGCGTTTGGGATCGATGTCGCGGAGGGCCTGGTAATCCGGTTCGTAGGGGAAAAGGAATTCCGGCAGATTGTGGTTGAGATAGCTTCGAAAATAGGCCCGGCCGCAGCTTCCCATGGGCATGAGTCCGGAAATACGCTTGAGCACCCATCGAACGTAACGCCGCTTGAAGAATCGCAGCCACCGGGGGGTCCTGGCATCACCGAAGACGTTGGAGTCCGCGGTCAGAAGAACGGGAATCCCCAGCCGCCGCGCCCAGCGGATCAACAGCACGCGCGTCAGATCGTTGTATCCCAGGAGGATGATGAGTTGGATTTGGCTGCGGAGGAAATGGTCGCGAATGTCGCGGAAGAGGCGGACGTGCCGCCAGGATATCGGCATCACGGACCTGATGTGGTTCTTGGGGTGGAAGATCGGATTCAGATGCGCCCCGATGCGCATTTGCCAGGGCATGCTGGGATCGGAGACCGTGTGGGTGAAAACGTTGTGGATTTCGACCCCCTTCAGTTCGTCGGCCAGGCGCTGCAAGACGTGGAGCCGATACGGGGTCGGCTCGTTGGAAACGATCGCAGCGCGCACCGGGGCGGGGGATTGCGGCAGCCCGGAGACGGCGCGGTTGGGAAAGTTGAACCGCTCCTGCATGAGATTGAACGCCTCGGCCATCTTCGGCGGAAGAACCAGCGGAACGCCGTAATTTCGCCGGGCCTGATCGATGCGTTTGCGGTTGCGGCGAATCCATTTTTCGTCCGCCGGCAGCGACAGAAATTCGCAGATCGCCTTCAGGGTTTGCTCGGGTTTGGAGGTCAACTCGTCATAAGTGATCTCCAGGAGGCGGTCGCCCAGCCGGCTTCTCCAGCGGTCGATTTCGCCGAGGCTGACAAGCCATTCGTAAGCGCCCTTGGATTCATAACTCAACAGTTGCGGCAATTCGTCGGCAAAATAATTGTTGGCGCATCCGTCGGTGTAAAGGGCGGTCCATTTGGAACCGGCGCGGCCCCACCATCGGTTGAAGTCCGGCTTGCCGACGATCCCGTAACCCCGGTCGCGCGACAGGCGATCGATCGATCGGGCCACGTCCACGCCGTCGCGCACCAGGTGAATGAATTTGCAATGGGGGCTGATGGCGTCGAGATAGCCGATCCGGCAGGCGTTGAACGGCGTTTTTTCCAACATCAGCGCCGCTCCGGATCGGCGCGCCGAATCCAACAGCAGCCGATTGAAGCGTCGTTGCGATTCCGGCGTGCATCGATCCCCATCCGCCAGAAAACTGGAGGCGCCGATATGATACAGGTTCAGCACGTCGATCGTGGGATCGATGGTTGCCCAGAGATGGTAGGGCTCAAAAAAATAGCAGACCCGCGGATGATGCCGCAGGACCTCGCCGCAAACCGTCATGCCCGAACGGCCGCAGCCGATCAGATACGCCGACTGCACCGGCGGCGCAACCGAATCGTCGAAATTGCGCCGGCCAATCCGCCGATCCGCCATCCATTTCAACGTGCCGTATTTGACGGCCCGCCCGGTTGACTTGAGGAAATGCTTCACTTGCTGGAGACTCCAACGCCAAGAACCGATGTCGTCAAGGGCATTCAACTGTAATCATAGCCGCCGCTTCCGATGTCGGGAATTTGGGGGGATTGATACAATCATCATGGGCGGCCCGGCAATGAAGGCCCGGATATGACCATCGGCTCTTTGGGCATTGAATGAAAGTTCTACACGCCATTTCATCCCTGGATCCCGCCATGGGAGGCCCACCGATGGTGGCGGCACGACTGGCGGCCGCGCAGGCGGCGCTGGGATGCCAGGTGCAGATCGTCTCTTACCGCATCCCCGATGCCGAGGCCCGAATCAACGCGTCCTTGAGCACCATTCCCGATATCGCCGCGGTAAAATTGGAATTCTTTCCTTCGCCGAGCGGCGCGGGGCGATTCCTGGCCCGCGGGGCTCGCCGGCGCCTTCAGCCCATGGTCAACCAATTCGACATGATCCATCTGCACGGCGTATGGGACCCGTTGATCCATGCCGCCGGCGCCCTGGCGGCCGAACGGGGCAAACCCTTCGCTCTCACCCCGCATGGAATGCTCGACCCCTGGTCGCTGGCGCAAAAGCGATGGAAAAAACGGCTGGCGCTGGCGCTGGGATATCGCCGCATGTTGAACCACGCGGCCTTCCTGCATTTTCTCAACGCCGACGAGCGCGATCTTGTCGAACGGCTGCATCTCACCTCGCCGACGCGGGTGCTTCCCAACGGAATCTTCCTTCAAGAGTTCGATCCTTTGCCCGAGAAGGGGGCGTTTCGCGCGGCGATGCCTGAAATCGCCGGCGCGCGCCTGGTTCTTTTCCTCAGCCGATTGCATTACAAAAAGGGGCTGGATCTCCTGGCGGATGCGTTCGCGATCGTGGGCCGCGAGTTCGCCGATGCGCATCTGGTCGTGGCCGGCCCGGACGACGGCGTCAAGGCGTCGTTGGAGTCGCAAATCGCGCGGCTGGGAATCGCCGATCGCGTTCACCTGGTCGGCCCGATCTACGCGGCGCAAAAGCTGGCGGCGCTGCGCGATTGCGATTGCTTTTGCCTGCCAAGCCGGCAGGAGGGATTCAGCCTCGCCATCATTGAAGCCATGGCCTGCGAAGCGCCCGTGGTGATCACGCCCGGCTGCCATTTTCCCGAAGTGAGCGACAGCCGCGCCGGGATCGTCGCCGAGTTGGATGCCCCCGCCATCGCCGCCGCAATTGCTACGATCCTTCGCGACCCCGATGCCGCCGCGAAAATGGGAAAAAATGGCCGAGAACTGGTGGTTGATCGATTTACCTGGCCAAACATCGCCGGACAGATGGTGGATGATTATCGGCAGGTTGTTCTGGCACGAAAAAACTCGAATTGAATGAAAATACTGCACGTCATCCCATCCATGGATCCCGTTACCGGGGGTCCCCCCATGATCGCCGCGCGATTCGCCGCCGCCCAGTCGGCGCTCGGTTGCGACTTGGAAATCGTCTCCTACCGGTTCCCCAGCGCCGACGCCAGAATCTCGGCCGCGTTGAAGACCATTCCTAATTTCGAAAATGTCAAGCTGGAATATCTTCCCCCGCTGACCAAAGCCGAGCGTTTTTTCGCGCGCGGCGCCCGCCGTCGGTTGCAGCCGATTCTCCAGCGGTTCGATCTCGTTCATTTGCACGGAGTATGGGACCCGCTGATCTTTGCGGCCGCCGGATTGTCTGAAAAACTCGGCAAGCCCTATGCCGTCACGCTGCACGGCATGCTCAATCCCTGGTCGCTCGGCCAGAGCCGTTTGAAAAAAAAGATCGCGCTTGCGTTCGGATACAAACGAATGCTCAACCATGCCGCATTCCTTCACTACGGCAACCTCGACGAGCGCCGGCTGACCGAAGGCCTGCACCTGACGCCGCCCGCCAAAATCGTCCCCAACGGCATCTTCCTTGAAGAGTTCGATTCCCTTCCGGAAAAAGGCGCGTTCCGCGCCGAGCATCCGGAACTGGCCGGGGCCAAGCTGGTTCTATTCCTCAGCCGGCTCCATTACCAGAAAGGTCTGGATATCCTCGCGGATGCATTCGCCATCGTGGCCCGCCAATTCCCCGACGCCCGCCTGGTCGTCGCCGGACCCGATGACGGGGCCCGCTCGGATTTTGAGGCCCGGATCGCCCGCCTCGGCATCGCGCCCCGGGTGCATCTGGTCGGTCCCGTCTACGGCCCGGAAAAACTCGCGGCCCTGCGCGACTGCGATTGCTTCTGTCTCCCCAGCCGGCATGAGGGTTTCAGCATTGCCGTCCTGGAAGCGCTGGCGTGCCAGGCTCCGGTCGTCATCACCCCCGGATGTCATTTCCCCGAAGTGAAGGAATCCAACTCCGGCATCATTGCGGATCTGGATGCTTCCGCCATCGCCGCCGGAATCGCCGCCATGCTTGGCGATCCCGCCGCCGCCCGCCAAATGGGCCAAAACGGCCGCAATTTGGTCGTCAGCCGATTCACCTGGCCCCAGCTGGCTAAGGAATTGATCGACAACTATCGGCAGGTGATTCCCGCATGAATCGCGATCGAACGACCGCCTACCCGGCGATGTCGAGCATCAACCACTCATCGTAGGGTTGCCGTAGCGAGGCAACCTTGCTCGCAACGAGCATTGAACCAATCAGAAGAATGGACGTAACCGTGATGCTGCCGATGATTTCGGCAAATGTCGGCGCCCGATCCAATGCCGTAACGGTGGCGACGATTGTGAACGCAATCTGCAGGACAACCACGGCGCCAGCGCTTCTCAGCGTGGCGAGCAGGTCCGGCCGCTTGCGCGGATCGGCCGCGGCCAGGACATATCGAAACGACATAAAGACTATCGCTTGCCAAATAATCAGAACGCCAAGGAAAAATGGCCCGGGATGGGCTGGTTCGACGCCCCGGTTCGTCAAGCTGTTTCTCACCGGGGCGGCCATATAAGAGGGGACGCCGCTGAGCAGCCCCGCAACAGCGGACAGGATCGATATATGCAACAAAGTAATTGCGCCTCCATACAGTCGGCGGGCGCTTTGCACCTCCCATCGTTCGACTGGTTTCGAGACCGGGATTCTGGCAAGCAAGAGGCGCTGGACCCAGGGGACGGTGCTCTGGAGCTGCCGTGTCAATTCGATCGGATTTCCGAGCCGTTCCACCGCTCTTTTCGTCGCAGTTGGCTCGTCGAGGCCATGAGCTTGTTCCTCTTCGGCCGCCGATTGCAGGTGGGCCAGCAATTCCCGACGCATGCTCAGCTTTCGAGATTGAAATGCCTGAACGGGCCGGACGATCCGTTCGACATGGATCATGAGCTCTTTCATGCGGATACTCCAAAACGCCGACGGGCCGCGACTTCACGTGGGCCGAGCGCGGAACGTCCTGATCGCGAACGCGACGAATCCCAAGCCGCTCAGCGCGATCAGCGCGCCCATCGCCACATTCTCCAGAGCCAGGGCTCCAAAGGTTCCGTCGTGCTTGATTTTCGCCATCGCCGGCAAGACGACCCCATTGCCAACCAGTATCACAAAACAACCTACGGGGGCGAGCAAGCGCGGTCCAATCCGGCGTGGCGGAACGTTCCTCTGTTGGAAAAGATGGCCGAGACCCAATCCGCAGAGCAGAACCGCGCATCCAAGAGTGAACTGTTCGTGGTGCGGGAAGCCGACGCTCAATCCGGCCACAAAGCCGGCGACGGCGACAATCCAAAGCCAGCGTGACATGAGGGTCTCCTTTCGATTGAGACACGCGAACAGCATGCGTTCGAAAAACGGGACGGACGCCTGCAATTGCATCCGAAGCTCATCAACGCTTCCCAGTCGTTCGATCGCAGCCTGGACGGCGGCACGTTCATTCGACCCGCGGCTCAGTTCCGCCTGATGACATTCCAGTAGATGGCCGAGTAATTCCTCGCGCATGATCCGTTTTCGATCCGGGCGGGCGGCGATCGAGTCGATCACGCGACAAAGATGGGCTTCAAAATCTTTCGGTCGTGGGTCATTCATACGGCCGTCCCCAGAATTCCGCCGATGACGGCGGCAAACTGATGAAACTCACCGCGTGCCTCGTTCAATCGCCGCCGGCCCTTTTGAGTCAGCCGGTAGGTCCGCCGTCGCGGCCCGCGGCGAGGGCTGGCGCCGTCCTCCCATTCTCCCTTGACCATTCCCGCCGCCTCCAGACGGTAAAGCGCCGGGTAAAGCGATCCTTCCTTGAGCTTCAGCGATCCGGAACCCGCTTCCTCCAGGCGCCGGAGGATTTCAAAGCCATGCGCATCCCCTTGCCGCAATGCGGAGAGGACAAGCGCTTCCAAATGCCCGCGGAGTGCGTCACCATTGATGGCTGCCATGTCTTAGTATATAGTCTGTCTATGTAAATTAGTCAAGCCCCCTTCAGCGGAAGCCCAGGGCGCTTGCGACGGTCCTATTTTCCAACCGCCAAAAACTTCACGCAAATCGGCGTCGGCACGCGCAAGGTCTGTCCGGTGTAGGACAGCAGGCCCGTGTCGGGGTTGACGCGGAAGACCGTGACCGTATCGGTATCCTGGTTGGCGGCGAAGAGGAAACTGCCGGTGGGGTCCAGGGCGAAATCGCGCGGGCCTTTGCCGCGGGTCGATTCGAATCCCAGAAGTTTCAACGTTCCGTCGGCGGGATCGATCGCAAAAGTCGCGATGTCGTTCGGGCCGCGATTGGAGGCGTACAGGAATCTGCCGTTGGGGTGAATGCGGACCTCCGCGGAGGTGTTGTTGCCCTGGTAATCCGGGGGAAGAGTGGAGACGGATTGCAGAAGTTGAAGCCGGCCGCGGGCGGCATCCCAGGAGTAGACGATCACCGTGCCGCCCATTTCGTTGATGAGGTAGGCGAACTGGCCGTTGGGATGGAAGGAGAGATGCCGCGGGCCGGAGCCGGGGGGGACGGAAACGGTCGGGGGATCGGCCGGGGATAGCGAACGCGACGACGGGTCGAAGCGATAGACGTAGACCTTGTCCACGCCCAGATCGGGCACGAGCGCGAATTTGCCGCTGGGATCGAAGTTGCAGGAATGGGGATACGCATGCCGCTGACGATCCGGGTTGACGCTGGAGCCGGTGTGCTTGATCACCGCCGAAGGCGCCGCCAGCGTGCCGTCCGGATTGATCGGCATCACCGACATGTCGCCGGAGCTGTAATTCGCCACCACCGCGCAGGAGCCGGCCGGGTCCACGTCGATGTGCGTGGTATCCTGGCCATTGGTGGCCTGCTGATTGAGGAATGTCAGCGCGCCGGTTTGGCGGTCGATGCGATAGGCGGCGGCGATGGACGTGCGATGATTATCGGACGTGGCGCAGGTGTAGAGGAATTTCCCGCCGCGGGCGATGACCTGCCAGCCGGGATCGTCGATTTGCGCGGCCACACCCTGTTCCAAGAGCGTCCCCGAAGCGGCGTCGAGCCGATAGAGGTAAATACCCTTGCTATTTCCCGGCGGGCGGGTCTTGGTGCCGATGTAAACCCAGAACTGGTTCTGTCCGGCTCCCAGGGCGTCGGGAGGGACCGCCGATGCCGATTTGTATTGTGCAAACATAAGCAGAATCGTAAGAATCAACCCGCCTTGGACGCAATGGGCTTTTTTCATTTGGCCGGCCTCTATATCTTTTGCGATCAATGAAGCTCTTCGACGTCATAGCGATCCTGCTGACTTTGACGGCGTTGCTGAGCTATTTCAACCACCGCTACATGCGCCTGCACGCCAGCGTGGGCGTCATGCTGATCGCGCTGCTGCTTTCGCTGGCACTGATCGTACTGGGCGAACTGGGGCTTGGCGTTCGCTCGGCCGCCCGGGAATTCCTTCAGCGCATCCAATTTGGCGATGCCCTGCTGACCTGGATGCTGGGCTTTTTGCTCTTTGCCGGCGCGTTGACCGTGGACCTGGACGAACTTCGGCGGCAATGGAAGATTACCACGGTCCTGGCCACGTTGGGAACGGCGGCGTCGATGTTCATCGTCGCGGGACTTTCGCACTGGGGGCTCGGCCTGATCGGAATGCCGCTGCCATGGCTCGGTTGCCTGCTGTTCGGCGCGCTGATTTCACCGACGGACCCGGTGGCGGTGGTGGCGGTGACGCGGCAGGCCGGCGCCGGCAAGGCGATCGACACCGTGGTCTCGTCGGAATCGCTGCTGAACGACGGCGTGGGGGTGGTGCTGTTTCTGACCATTCTGCACGCCGCCGCCGCCCCCGGTGGAATCACCCTCCTCGGCGTCGGCCGCATGCTGGCCCAGGAGACGGTGGGCGGGGCCGTCCTGGGGTTCTGCACCGGTTTGTTCATTTATCATCTCCTCAAGCAGGTCCGCAATTTCCAGGTTGAAGTCCTTCTCACGCTGGCGCTGGTGATGGGGACGTATTCCCTGGCGTCGGCGCTGAACATGTCGGCGCCCATCGCCGTCGTCGTCGCCGGACTGCTGATCGGCAACCGCGGCCGATTGTTCCGCATGTCCGAGCAGGTCAACGTCGATCTGGAACGGTTTTGGGAGCTGATCGACGAGGTGCTCAACGCGGTGCTGTTCGTGCTGATGGGGGCGGAGGTGCTGGTCATGCCGTACACGCCGCGGCATTTCCTGGCGGCGATCATCGCGATCCCCATCGTTCTGCTGGCGCGAACGGCGACGGTGTTGCCGTTCATCCCGCGGATCGGCTGGGGAACGGTGTCGATCCTGATCTGGGGCGGCCTTCGCGGCGGCCTGGCCGTGGCCATGGCGCTTTCCCTGCCGGCAAGCCCGGAGCGAGACCTGATCGTGGCCGCCACCTACGGCGTCGTCTGCTTCTCGATCCTCGTCCAAGGCACAACCATTCGCAAGCTCGTGCAGCAGACCATCCTGTTTTCCCCGGCCCGGCATATCAAATGACAGGGCAATTCACATGACCCAGCTTTCGGTGCAACAGGCCATCGAGGCGGCGATGAATTGTCATCGCGCCCAAGACCCCGCCGGCGCCGAAGCGTTTTGCCGCCAGGTGCTGGCGAATCAGCCGGAAAATGCCCAGGCCCTGCATCTGCTCGGGCTGATTTGCTCGGATCGCGGCGAGCACGAGAAAGCCCTGAATTGGATGGAGCGGGCCGTCGAGGCCGATCCGCTGGCGGCGGAATACCGCACCAACCAGGGCGTCGTGCTGGAAAGGCTCGGCCGGACCGAGGAGGCGGTCGCGGCGTATCGCCTGGCCCTGGAAATCAGTCCCGATTTGACCGATGCGCGCGTGAACCTGGCAAACGCCCTGAGCAAGCTGGGGCGATGGGACGAAGCGATCGAGGCCTATCGCGCCGCCGCCGATCGCCGGCCCCAAGACGCCGAAATTCACAATGCCCTCGGCGCGGCGCTCTACGGCGGCGGGCAGATCGAACCCGCGCTGGCCGAGTTGGCCACCGCCCTGGAGCTGCGCCCGGAATTTCCCGAGGCGTACAACAACGTCGGCAACGCGCTGGTCTCCAGGGGCGATCTGGATTTGGCCATCGCCGCGTATCGCAAGGCCGTGGCAATCAATCCGGGGCTGACGGACGTGCAAATCAATCTGGCCAATGCGCTCGATCGCAACGGCCAGCGAGACCAAGCGCTGGCGGTCCACCTGCAAGTCGCCAAGGCCCGGCCCGATCATGCCGAGACGCAAATGTCGATCGGCGACGGGTTTTACGAGCTTGGGCGGTGGGACGAGGCGGCCGATGCGTATCGCCGGGCCGTCGAACTGTTGCCACAAGACTTCCATCCGATCGCCTGCCTCGGCCGTGCGCTGCTGGCCAAGCCGGACCTGGACGGCGCGATCGCCGCCTATCGCCAGGTCCTGGAGCTGGATCCCAATTCCGTCGAGGCGGCCAACAACCTCGGCGTCGCCTTCAAGGAGCAGGGATTGATGGATGAAGCGCTGGACTGGTGCGAAAAGGCGATGGAGATTCAGCCGGATAGCGCCGCGGTCCACAGCAATCTGGTGTATCTCCTGTCGTTTCACGCGGGATACGATCCGCCGGAGTTGGCGCGGCAGCAGCGGCTCTGGAACGAAAAACACGCCCGCCCGCTGCGGCATCTCATCCGGCCGCACGGCAACGACCCTGCGCCGGATCGCCGATTGAAGATCGGCTACGTCTCACCCGATTTTCGCCAGCACGTCGTCGGGCAAAATCTGCTGCCGCTGTTGAGCGAGCACGATCACAAGGAATTTAAAATCCACTGTTATTCCAGCGTCCTCCGGCCCGATCCGATCACGGAGGTTTTGCGATCCCACGCGGACGTTTGGCGAAACGTCGCCGTGCACACCGACGACGAGTTGGCCGAGATCATCCGCGCCGATTGCGTCGACGTTCTGGTCGATCTGTCGCTTCACATGTCGCACAATCGGCTTCTGGTGTTCGCCCGCAAGCCGGCGCCGGTGCAGGTGAGCTACCTGGGATATTGCGCCGGCACCGGGTTGGAGGCCATGGACTATCGCCTGTCCGATCCGTATCTCGATCCGCCGGATTCGGATTTGTCGATTTATTCCGAACAGACGATCCGATTGCCGGAAACGTATTGGTGCTACGGAAGCGCCGGCCCGACTCCCGAGCCGGCGCCGCCGCCGTGCCAGACCAATGGGTTCGTCACGTTCGGATGCCTGAACAATTTCGCGAAAGTTTCGCCGGGCGCGCTGGACTTGTGGGCGGAGGTTCTGGCGGGCGTGCCGCGATCGCGCTTGATCGTCCATTCCTATCCGGGTTCGCATCTGGACGCCGTGCGGCGGCGGTTCGCGGGCGGCGGCGTCTCGCCGGACCGGTTGGAATTCCTCGCCAAGCAGCCGTGGAGCCAGTACGTGCAGACCTGGGGCCGGATCGACGTCGCCCTGGACCCGTTTCCCTACGGCGGCGGAATCACGACGTGCGACGCACTGTGGATGGGCGTGCCGGTGGTGAGCCTCATCGGCCAGACCGCCGTCGGGCGCGGGGGGAAGAGCATTCTATCGAACGTCGGGCTGCCGGAACTGGCCGCCCGCCGGCCGCGCCAGTACGTCCAGACCGCCGCCACGCTGGCCGAATCGCCCGGCCGTCTGGCGGAGCTTCGAGGGACCCTTCGCCAGCGGATGCTCGCCTCACCCCTGATGAGCGCCCGGCGATTTGCCAGAAACGTTGAGAAGGCCTACCGCCTGATGTGGCGGCAATGGTGCGTTTCGCGCGCGCGCAGCCAATAATTACCCCTATCCGCCGAGGGCGAAAAAGCGGAATGATTGCGGCCCGTCTGTCTAGGCTTGCAGATTCGGCCTTGGGGTGCTGGTGACAAAACCCCCGTTTTCGACCGCGCCGCGAGGGGTTTTGTCACTGTCACCAGGCGGCATAGTTGAAATTCCCACAGGCCGGCCGTTTTGTCGCGGTTCGAAAGGCAATCGAAACCGCGGAGTTGCCAGCGTGGCGTGGCGGCAACCCAAAGAAGATATCGCGCGGAGGCGCGGTGGCGCGGAGAGGAAAAGAGGGGGATCAGAGTATCCCCTTCAATTCTCCGCGCCTCCGCGCCTCCGCGCGAACTTTCTCTTTGGGGAAGGGGGTGCGGACACAGCCGACTCCAAGTCCTCGGCGTTCTGCGGTGAATCTGAATTTACCCAGAAAATCGTCATCATAAGACTACGGTTGAAGATCTCGCCTTGGTAGGGCGTCCACAAAACCCCCGTTTTCGACAGAGCCAGAGCTGTCCCGTTTTTCTTTTCCGCCGCCTCGTCGTACGATAACGCCCAAGAGGCAAAAGATGAAGAGTTGGTTGCGCATAATCCTTATTACGATGACGGTCGGTGGCGGATTCATGGGCACCGCCGTGACCTTGCAAGCAATATTCTCATCAAGTACAGACCCTAGGCGTGACAGCCATCTACATTGCGTGTGTCATGCTCAACCTATTCGTCCTAACTTCTGGCCTTATTTTTATTCAAAATAGTCGGATTATTGCGCCACTAATGGTTGCTCTTGCGATACAGATACCTGTTTTCTCCTGTTCGCATGTCATGTATGAATTTGGGGACGGCCTATACGCTTTTGTTGGGCTGAGCACAGCCGGGGCTTATAAGATCAGTCTGTTTGCTGTACTTCGTATTGGCTGCGAAATGCATTTCTATATTCTTTCCGATTCCTTGTGGGGCGTGGGCGTAAATGTTGTTCCCGTTCTTCTGTTAGTGGCTATGCGGCTGGCGAAAAGGCCGCCCTGGGTCAAGTATATTGTTGCCCAAATTAGGGACACTACCGCCTAGCGGCAGATGTGGCGGCAAGGGTGCGTTTCCCGCGATCGCCGCGTATAATTTCGCGATCAACATCGCTTCACCAGCTTTTAACAAAGGAGAGACGCCATGGCTTCGCAGGAACTCACCGCCGACGTGTTGAACCGCAACCTCGAAATGCTCAAGGCAACGCTCAGCGATTTTTCGGATGCGGACATTTACGTCCGGCCATGTCCCGGGGCGAATCACGCCGCTTGGCAACTGGGCCATCTGGCCGCCTCGGAAGCGAGGATGGTCGGCGCATACAAACTACCCGATGGATTGGACAAGAAATTCACCAAGGAAACAAGTGGGAAGGACGATCCCAAGTTCTTCGGCTCGAAGGCTGAGTTGCTGGATCAATTAAGCAAGGTGCGAGCCGCGACTATCGCGTGGGTCAAGACGCTTACGCCGGCCGACCTGGACAAACCGGCGCCGCAGAACATGCAACGCATGATTCCCACCATGGGGCATCTGGTGCAGTTGCTGCCGTCTCATTTTGCCATGCACATGGGCCAGATGCAGGTGATTCGGCGGAAACTCGGCAAGCCGCTCCTCTTCTGATTATCTGAGCAAATTTTGAAATCAACGACCAGGCCGCGCAGGCCGATAACAATGGCGTGACGGTCTGCGCATTGCCAGAGAAGGTTGCGGTCCCTACGCGGCGGGCCGGCCGCGCGCGCGCGGCCTGGGGATTCCTGATCGGTCTTTGCGTCCTTTCGGCGCTGGTCGCCCGGCTCAGCTTTCTGGTTCGTCCGCTCGATGCCGACGGGGCGATGTTTATTTACATGGGCAAGCTCGTCAGCCAGGGCGGCCGGATCGGCGCCGAACTGATCGACAACAAATTTCCCATGGTCGGACTGATGACCAGCGCGTGTTGGCGGGCGTTCGGCGCTTGCTGGCCGGCGTACGTGCTGCTGCAAACGGCGATGGGATTTGCCGGCGCGTTTTTGCTGGCGCGGTCGGCGCGGCGGAACATCGGCATTCATGCCGCCTGGCCGACCGGGTTGTTCGCCCTGGTCTATTTGAATTTCAATTTCGCGGTGTACGGCGGGTTTCAACTGGAAACGCTCCAGGCATTTTTCAGCATTCTGGCCGCGACGGCCGGGTTGGAAGCGCTGGGCGGCGACGACGCGAGGGACTCGTTTCTGGCCGGTCTGTCGGCCGGCGCGGCGGCGATGCTCAAGCCGTCGGGGCTGGCCGTGCTCGGGGCATTGGGCGTTGCCCTGGTCTTGCGGCGGCGGCGATTGGCGACCCATGCGGCCGCGGCAGCGGCGGGCCTGGCGATTCCCGCCGCCGCCACCCTGGCATATCTTCGCGCCGCGGACCTGCTCGGCAGCATGCCGGCGATCTGGCGGCAGATCGCCGGATACGCCGCCAATTCACCCTGGGAACCCTGGGACCTCAGCAAGCCGGTCATCGTGATTCTCATCCTGGGATTTCCCCTGCTGATTCGGGGCGTGGTGTTTCGGAGGGTGCGGCATCGGATGGCGAGCCGGCCCAACAGGTCGATCCTGATTTTCGCGATTGTCTGGATGGCCCTGGAAGCCGCCGGCGTCGCGGCGCAGCGGCGAATGTACGCGTACCACTTCCTGGTCCTGGCGGCGCCGGCGAGCCTGCTGTTCGGGCTTATTCCCCGCAAGGACCGCGCGTTGCCGCTGCTGGCGGCACTGGCGTTGCCCATGCTCCTTTCGGCCGTTGGCGCCGGGATGGTCGTGGTTGACGGGCACAATCCGCTGGGACGGCTGCCGGCCAGCCAATATCTCGCCGCCCACGCGACGGAGGGCGATGCGGTGTGGGAAGACGGGATGATGCGGCTGCTTATCGAAACCAATCTGAGGCCTGGCTCGCGGTATCCGATGACCTTTCTTTGGGTGAATGGCGATGATACGCCCCTGGAGTATTGCCGCGTGATCCTTCGCGATTTCGATGAGCGGCAGCCAAAATACATTCTATTGCCGACGCAAATCGACTGGTACATCCAGGCGTTGAGCAACCACATCAAAGAACTGGGCCTGCATCCCAAACGTAAGCAAAACTACGTCAAGGCGTGGATCAATTTGCGCGATTACGTCCAATCCCATTATCGTCCCGAGGCCCAGGTGGGCAAAGAAACGGTTTACCGAAGGAGAAATTAGATGCACGCCCAACAGGGTCCGGCATGCACCGGCTTGTCCTGGTCCGTCAGCCTCCGTCAGCAGGCACAGAGCTGGCGATGGCTGGCGCAAAATGTGCTGATTCCTTTTGCTTGGACCCGCGGCCTGCTGCTCTTCGCGGGCTGGTACGCTCTGATATGTCTTCCCTCGGCCCGCTTGGTCGGCTGGGACAAGCCAACGTCCGTTCCCGCTATCGATATGTGGTCTCACTTCGACGGCCTATGGTATCTATCCATTGCTAAATACGGATATCAATTCCTTCCAAACGCGCAATGCAGCATCGCATTCGCTCCGCTGTACCCGATGCTGATGCGCGTCGGCGGCTGGCTGGGCGGCGGAAGCGATCCAGCCTATTGCATCGCCGGGATCATCATCGGCAATCTCTTGCTCCTCGTGGCCGTGGCGTATTTCGTCAAGCTCATCCAGTTGGAAGGATACGACGAAATCACCAGTAACCGGGCGGCTTGGTATCTGTTGCTTTTCCCCACTTCACTTTTTTTTACCGCGGTTTATCCGATGTCCCTGTTCTTGGCGCTTGCGATCATGGCTTTCTACTCGGCGCGCACCGACCAATGGCGAAGCGCAGGCCTGCTGCTCGGCTTGGCGGCCCTCGCTCGCCCCGATGGCGTTCTCCTTGGCGCAGGTCTGGCCGTTGAATATTTCCATCAGCATAAACTCTCGGTGAAGCGGGACCTATTTTGGCTCGCCTGCGGCCCCGCGGCGATTCTCGGATGGATGGCATATCAATGGCGCCGCTTTGGTAGCCCCCTGGCTTTTGTCGCCGCTCAAAAAGCCTGGGGCATGTACACCCTTCACGATCTGCTTCATTCCCCCACCGGCTGGGTGCAATTTGTCGGGCCGGTGTTCTTCGCCGTGTTGATTATTCTCGCCCTCTGGAATCTGCGCCCGTGTTACTCTTGCTTCGCGATTATCATGTTCGGCGTGATGCTTGGCTCACCGCGCTACTGCTCGCTCGACCGATACATCATCGTCTTGTTCCCCGCATACATGATGCTGGCGATCGTCGGCCGTCGCCGACCGACCGTGCATCGGATTTATGTGGCCCTGGCGATGCTGCTATCTATGCTGTGCATGATGCGATTTGCGTTGAACCTATGGCTTGCCTGAAGCACCCCGTCCGAATCGCTTCGGGATGTCGGCGGGCGACCAGCAGCAGCGAGCTGCCGAGCGGCAATGATACGACCCGCGCGCACCGGCATTCGGCGCGGAAGATCGTTCGCAGCAGCACATCGACAATGGGCGAACCCACTTTTTTGTCGTCTGCACATCGTTCCGTATCGGTTCCCTTAAGCCAGGTCCGGGAGGTTCGGAACGTCCAGATCATTGGCAGCAGGAACGAAGAGAAATAGGTGACGCGCACCACGTCCCAGCGGTCCGGCGCAAAGAGCCGCAGGAGGCCGCTTTTCACGTATCGGCGGAAATGGTGATTGCGGACATCGTGCGCGGACCAAAGCGATGGCAGGGCGGGGACGGTGATCAATGCGACGCCACCCGGCAGCAACGCCTCGTAGGCGCCGGCAATCGCCAGATCATCGCGTTCGACGTGTTCGATGACGTCGCACAGCGTGATCAGGTTGAATTTTCCGAAGGCGGCATAGTGAAAGTCGTTGGGATCGGTCGTTTGTCGAACGTCCAAACCTTTGGCTTTGCCGCGCTCGACGCAGGGACCGTCCATCTCCAGGCCGATTTTGTGGTGCGGGGCGATGCGCGGGTACTGCTCCATCAGCACGCCTGTCCCGCAGCCGATATCGAGCCAGTCTGTTTGTGGATCGGGATTGACGTAGCGGTCGATAGCCCAGCGGATAAGTTCACCGCGCGCGACGTGCCACCAGTGGGTTTTCTCGTACTGTTCGTATTCTCGCGTGTAGGCCGCGTCCATCGTGCACAACCGGGGTTATTTGGCGGGGCAAGTCATTGAAGCACGCGAACCCGTTTTTCCATCGAATGCCTGGCCGGTATGGGGCGCGACGGCGTGGAAGAGGTCTGGAAATTGATCGACTGGCTGACGATGTAAAGCGGGCGGGATTTTGATTCTTCGAAAATTCTGCCGATGTATTCGCCGAGGACGCCGTTGCTGATTAGAACGGCGCCTCCAATGATGGAGACGAACACGATCAGGGACGCCCAGCCTGGCGCGGGGGTATACCATCCCAGCAAACGTCCCAACATCACATAGAGTCCAAAGCCAATTCCGCCCAGGGCGATTCCCATTCCCAGACCAAGGCTCGCTCGCAACGGCGCCGGCGAAAAGCTTACGGCGGCGGTCCAGGCAAACCACAGCATTTTTCGTAGCGAGTATTTGGTTTCGCCCGCGGCGCGCGGCGCGCGTTGATAAACCACCGCGGTCTGCGCGAAGCCCACCCACGCCACCATGCCGCGGATGAACCGGTGCGTTTCTCGCATTGACTTCAGCGCGTCCAGGCACCGCCGCGACACCAGGCGGAAATCACCGGCATCGGCCGGCAAATCCTTGTGAATGAAGCTGCGCATGAATCGATAGAATCCCCAGGCAGTCAGGCGTTTGAAGAGGCTCTCGCCCTGCCGAGAGACGCGCTGGCCATAGACCACGTCGTAACCGTCCCGATACCGGGCGAGCATTTCGTGGATCACCTCCGGTGGATCCTGCAGGTCGGCGTCGAGAATGACGACGGCCTCGCCCGCCGCGGCGTCCAGACCCGCGGTGACGGCCGCCTGATGACCGAAATTTCGCGCCAGGCTGAGCACTTTTAATTGCGGGTCGATGTCGGCCCATTCGATCAGCAGACTGAGTGTTTCGTCGGAACTGCCGTCATTGACCACGATCCATTCGACGGGGCAGGGCAGCGTGAGCGCAAAATCTTCCAATCGCTGCCGCAATATGGGAATGATGGTCGCTTCGTTATAGGCCGGTATGACAATGGACAACCGCGCCGGATTCCCCCGCTCCGTCAGCAAATGCCGCGTTGCCATCGCCCAAGTATCGACGACGCCGGTACATCGACTTGAGTAAGCCCGGGCTGAAAGGGCCGAGATGCGCCCCTGGTCGGCGGCCTGAACGGCTTGGAGCGTCCGGTAACCGCCGCGGAGCGCTTTGACAAGACGAGTCCGCGTTTACGCCGATATCGCATGAGTTGGAAGCCCCGGATTTACATCCGGGGCTGCGCCAGAACGCATGATAATCATCGACCTGCTGAAAGCCCGGCTCACACCCAAGCACAATCTGCGCACCCGTCTTTGGCGGGTCGGGGGACTGGTCGCGGTGTTTCTGGTCACGATCCTTATCGGCAACACGGTCATCTCCAAAGACCGGGCCGTCACCTGGGACATGCTCGGCCACGATTTCCTGCCGTTCTATTACGGCGGGACGTGCGCCCGGACGGGGCATTACGAGCAGCTTTTCGACCTGCCGGCGACCAAGGCGTTCGAGTTCAACACCGGTCACGCCGCGGGGCTTTCGCTGGGTATGAACTTCGGACCATGGTGGAACCCGCCGTTCGCCGCGTGGATGTTCGCGCCGCTCTCGGCATTGCCATACCTCTCGGCGCTGCACGTCTGGTGGACGATCTCGGCGATTTGTCTGGCGGCGTCGATATGGCTGATGTGCCGGATGTTGCGGGGAGGATGGAAAACGCAACTGCTGGTTCCCCTGCTGGTCCTGATGGCGATGCCCTGCTTCCAGGCGTTTTGCCATGGACAGAACACGTTCTTCTCGCTGCTGCTGCTGACGACAACCGTCTGGCTGTGGCGCGGCAATCGGCCGCTCTTGGCCGGATTGGTCTGCGGGCTGCTCTTCTATAAACCGCAATTGGGCGCCGTGATCGCCGCGGTGCTTTGCCTGGGCCAGGGCCGGCGGGCGATTCTGGGAGTATGTCTTACCGCGACGGCGCTGGTTCTGGTGAACGTGCTCACCATGCCGGGCACCCTGCACGAGTTTGTGCATCACGTGCCCCTGAACCTGAGCTGGATTCAGGATGAAAACCCCTATCGTTGGGAGCGGCACGTGACGTTCAAGGCGTTTTGGCGATTGGTCTTCCAGGGCGACAGCGTCGGTCCAACCACGGTGGCCACCCGCGCGTTTTGGGGCGTCAGCGAGATCGCCATGCTCCTGGGGCTGGGGGCGATGGTCGTCAAGACCACGAGAAATGAAAACTTGCCTGTGGAAGGCTTCGCCTCCACATCGCAGCGCGACCGGTTGATCTCCGCGACGATTGCCGCCATGCCGCTGCTGATGCCGTTCTATTTCGATTACGACCTGCTGCTGATGAGCGTGGGGATCGTGGTGTATGCGGCGGATCGGCAGCGCGGCGCCGCGGCGAAGGAGACGGAGAATTGGGAAGACCGCTGGCTGGTTCGGGTGTGGTCGATCGTGTTCCTGGTTCTGATGTTTTGGAAGACCCGGATGAATCCGTTGGTTCCGCTGCTGGCGGCGGCGGCGGGGATGCTGATCCGCCGCGGATCGAGGACGCCGTCGACGCCGGCGGCGGCCGAAATCTCGCCATCCCTTCCAACGGCGCTGGCGGCGTAGAGAATATCCCCCGCGTGCATACCGCCTCAAGCAGCCTTCGCCGCGACATCGTTTCGGCCTACGTGTTGACGGCGGCGCGCGTGCTGGCGTGGATCGTGGTGACGGCGATCGTCTTCCGCGTCGCCGGCAAGCCGGCGTTCGCCCTGCTGGCGATCGTGCAGTCAACCGTGGGGATCCTGGAATACGCGGCGATCGGATTAAGCCCGGCCATCATCCGCATGACTGCCGAGGCGATGCGCCAGTCGCGCAACGGCCTCGTTGCCGCTCACGCCGTTCCGCCGGTGATCGGGTACGACACCCCGCCCCCCAACCGCACCCCGGCCGTTCAGGCCGTATATGCCAACGGATTCGTGATGGCGCTGCTCACGGCCCTGGTGGGGGCCATCCTCCTCGTCTGCTTCACCTGGCTGTTCCGCTCGTCGCAGGCCAACGTTAAAAGCGGCGGGGCGGCGGCAGAACTGGTATTTTTGGTCGGCATCGCCACGCTGGTGCGGCTCATGAGCGACGCCGCCGGCGCGGCATTGCAAACCTCCGGGAAAATATTCCTGGACAACCTGCTCCTCACCAGCCATGAGGCGATCTGGGCCCTGGGTACCGCGATCGGTCTTTTCGCGTTTCATCTGCCCTGGCAGCGGGCCACCGGACTGGCGCTGGTGGTCGGATCGGTGATCCTTCTGATCTGGCGAGGGATCGCGTCCCATCGCCACGGCAGCGGCTTGTTCGAGAAATGGTGGCGGCGGTTCGATCCGGGAATGGTGCGCCGGCTGCTGATCTTCGGCGGAACGGTGGTGGCGGCGCAAATGGCGGATTACCTGTATGCCCCCACCAGCAACCTGCTGATTCTGTATCTGATCGGCCAATCCGCGGTCGCGGACTACACGCCGGCCGTGCAGATCGACGGCGGGGCCCTGCTGCTGGTGGGCGCGTTGGCGTCGGTGCTTTTGCCGCGGACGGCGATGGCGTACGCCGCCGGCGATCCGCATCTCGTCCGGCGCTATTACGTCCGCGGCACGCTGGCGACGTTCTTTCTCCTGCTGGCCGCGGCGCCGATCCTTTGGCTCCTGGCTCCGTTTTTCTTCCGGATTTGGCTGGGAAATCCGATGGCGGCCACTTGCGCCATCCTGCCGATGATGCTCATCCACACCGTCATCGGCGGCAGCAGCGCCGTCGGCCGATCGGTTCTCCTGGCCATCGGCAAAGTCCGGCCGTTCACGGCCTCCGTGCTGATCGCAGGCATCGCCAACGTGATTTTGAGCTATTTGTTCGTGCGCTACGGCCATTTGGGCCTGCGCGGGATCATTCTGGGTACGATCATGGCCGTGACCGGCCGCTGCGCCCTGTGGCTGCCGTGGTACACGCTGCGTATTTTGAGAAGGGAAATCGCCCCCGGCGAGGCGTCGATCCTGCAAACATTGCCGCCGGCGCATTTGTCGTGATCCGAATGCCGCCGCGGCGGCATTCGCGGATTTCTCCGTTGCTTCACCCTCCCCCAGAAATTGCCGATTATTGCAACAGGAATTCCCCTGTCCCGCCGCCGGCACGGTCTGCGCGGGGTTGGCTCGTCGGACCGGAAAATATGACATTGCTGATTGGAATCCCATCTCGGTCCAATTCAGAGGCGGGCCCACTTTCTCTTCCGCGTGCGAAAGTCAACCGCTCCCAAATGGGACACGTCCCCGCTTTGGACGGCATCCGCGGCCTGGCCATCCTCATCGTGGTCATCTTCCATATCACCCCGATGGGCGAAGACGCCAATCATGGCGTTGCTCTACTCATCGCAAGGATCCTCAACACCGGCGCGATGGGCGTCGATCTGTTTTTCGTTCTCTCAGGATTTCTGATCACCGGCATCCTCCTGCGGTCAAAATCCTCGCCGCGGTATTTCCTGAATTTCTATGGCCGCAGGGCGCTGCGAATCTTTCCGCTTTATTATTTCGTCCTCACCCTCGTCACCATCGGGCTTTACACCATCCCTTCCTGGCGCCCATACAATAATTTGCGCTCCCATTGGCCGTCCTACTGGTTCTATGGAACCAATTTCATCGTCGCCCGCCATGGCTGGGAAATCCTGGAAGCGAAATCGGTCGGCCTGGGTTACCTTTGGTCTCTCGCCGTCGAGGAACATTTCTACCTGTTCTGGCCTTTCATGGTCTGGCTCTTCTCCGAACGCGGGCTCACCCGCGTTTGCCTCGCGATGATGGTGACCGCTCCCGTTCTGCGCGGCCTGTCGCTCTTCCTGGGGCAGGAGGAAACCGCCTCCGCCGTTCTAACACAATGTCGAATGGACTCGCTGGCCACCGGCGCCCTGCTCTCCATACTCGTCCACTACAAATCCCCCGCCGAGGTTCTACGCCGCTTCCGCTGGATTGGTCTGATCTCGGGCGTCCTGTTTGTGGCATATAATGCCATTCGCGTTATTCATATTCCCGGTTTTCCGCTGGCGCCGACCCGCATTTTCGGAAATTCCATCCTCGCCTTCGCCTTCGCCTCGCTGATCTGCCTCGTCCTCGGCGGTGGTTGGACGACCGGCCTGATGAGCTGGCGCCCCTTGCGGCTCTTCGGCGTCTACAGCTATGGGATATACATCTATCACGGCATCCTGCTGGGCTATCTGATGACCTGGTTCACCGCCGGACGACTAAGCTTCAATACGGGCCACCTCTGGCTTGGCGTCCTGCCCCATTACATCCTGTGCGTGGCCGCACCGACGCTGGTCGCCGTGCTCAGCTATCACCTGCTGGAAGGACCGCTGCTGAAACTGAAGCGGTTTTTCTGATCCCTCCCATCTCGGCCTCTGGGCTGTTGCATTTTCAACGTGGAACATTGAGTATCTGACTCCATGGCCAAAACCCGCTCGCAGTTTCTCTGCAATCATTGCGGGAGCATTCATCCGAAATGGCTCGGAAAATGCCCGGATTGCGGGACGTGGAACAGCCTGGAGGCGTACACGCCGCCCGCGCCGGATGCGCGGGCCCAGCGGGTTGGGGGAGATCTGGCCGCGGCGGCCGAGGCGATGCCCATCGGCCAGATCGACGAATCGCAAACGCCGCGGCTGAACACCGGCATCGCGGAATTCGACCGCGTTCTGGGCGGGGGAATCGTGCCCGGATCGGTCGTGCTCGTCGGCGGAGAACCGGGCATCGGCAAATCGACGCTCCTGCTTCAAGTGGCCCATGCGATGGCTTCGTCCCGCTCGGCCAGCAAGGTGTTGTACGTCACCAGCGAGGAATCCGCCCGTCAAACCGCCCTGCGAGCCGGGAGATTGGGCGTCAAATCGGGACAACTTCTGGTGCTGGCGGAAACCAACGCCGAGCGAATCGTGCATCAGATCGCAAAGCATCAGCCGGCCGTGGCGGTCGTCGATTCCATACAGATGATCTACAAGCCGCAGCTTCCCGCCGCGCCGGGGTCGATCACCCAGCTTCGCGATTGCTGCATGGACCTGGTGTATTTGGCCAAGACCAGCGGCACGGCGATCATCCTGGTCGGCCACGTCACCAAGGAAGGCACCCTGGCCGGGCCGAAACTCATCGAGCACATCGTCGATACCGTGGCGTATTTCGAGGGCGACCGATTCCACGCCCACCGCATCGTGCGCTGCATCAAAAACCGCTTCGGCGGGACGCACGAGGTGGGGTTGTTCGAGATGACCGGCCAGGGCCTCAAGGAAGTCCTCGATCCGGGAAGGCTGTTCATCGAACAATACGGACCCGGCGGCCAGCCGAGTGGGTCGGTCATCACCGCGGCCATGCAAGGCTCGCGAGTCCTGCTGGTCGAGGTTCAGGCGCTGACGGCCTCCAGCGTGATCGGGGCGGCCAAGCGAAAGACCAGCGGCGTCTCGGCCGACCGCGTCGCCATGATCATCGCCGTGCTGGAAAAACGGGCGGAGATGCGCCTGGCGGCGGATGACGTGTTCGTCAACGTCGCCGGCGGCGTCAAAACGCCGGAGCCGGCGGTCGATCTGGCGATCGCCCTGGCCATCGCATCGGCACATAACAACCGCCCGCTGCCGATCGGGACATTGGCGGTGGGGGAATTGGGATTGGGCGGGGAGGTGCGGCCGGTGCCGCAAATCGAAATCCGATTGCGCGAAGCGTCGCGCCTGGGCGTGGCCCACGCCATCGTGCCGCACGTCGGCGATCACGTCCCGAAGCTCAAGGGCATGGCCCTGCACGAGGTGCGACGGCTGTCGCAGGCGCTGGCGGATTTGTAAGAATCACGTCTGCGAGATCGATCGCAGATATTCAAACGAATAAATCCCCGTGTTGTGATCGTCCGACCAGTCGATCTTCAAGGCGTAATTGCCCACCAACTCCGCCTTCACAACGGTCAATGGCTTATCATAATTTCCCGGCAGAATTTTCAAAAGCGATTTGCTCTGCTCCTGCCCAAGCCGCTGCTCCTTGCAGGTCGCGCACGGGCACATCGAGCGGAGATAATCGAGCTTGTAGACGCTGCGCTGGCCGTCCTTCCAGAGGATTTCTAGCTTTTCATCTCGCTTGAGATCGAGCTTGGCGGGGGTGGGGGATGGCTCGGCCATGGGTGAAAGGAAGTTAAGTCTTCGCCTGGGACATGCTGGCGGTTCTGACGAAATCGCTGATGCCGCGAAATCCCTTGTTGCGCGCCGCCTCTTCAAGCACCAGCTTTTCCTCGGTGGTCAGCCGTACGTTGATCTGCTCCGTGCGTTTTCGCTCAGACGCTGGCGGCGGAGGCGCTTGGCCGTCTTCCAGCATAACGGCCACCGCCGTCGTCAGGATGTCCCGCGTCGCCGCGACGCATTCGTCCGGCGTCTTGCCGTCGTTCATTACATAAGGAAGTTCCAGACCCCGGCCATAATATTCGCCGTCCTCGTAATGCAAGATGATCTGATACGTCTCGGCGATCTTGCGAGCGCGGCGAAGGATCGCGGGGTCAAAAGGCCGGTTGATCGCCTTCCAGGATTTTGCGGATCTGCTTGGCATAAAAGGGCTTCACTTTTCCGTTGTGAACTGGAACGGCAAAGGGCCGGAATCCCGGCTTGGCAAAGGAGTGATGCGATCCTCTGATCCGCACCAGTCGCCAACCATCACGCTCCAATAACCTTCGCAGTTCGGCAAAACGCTCTTCGCTGGACATGAAAGATCTCCGATTGGATCGGGCATCCATGCCCGCGGGATCGGCCCGCAGCGTGGAACGCATTGGTTGCGTTCGTGTCCTCCCGGGAGACGCTCCCGGCTCAATAATGTATATCCTACGATATGCAAGGAAAGTTTGTCAAGCTTCTAATTTCCGCTTCAGCGCTTCCTGCACCATCTTCGGATTCAACCCCTTGCCGTTTTTCATCACCATGCCGACCAAGGCGCCCATCGCCGATTGTTTGCCGGCCCGGTAATCCTGCAAGGGTTTGGGATTGGCGGCGATCACGGCGTCGATGGCCGTGTCGATCGCGCCCGTGTCGCTGACCTGGGTCAAGCCGAGATCGGCGGCCAATTGCTCGGCGGGGCGGTCGTTTTCGCGGAGCTTGTCGAAAATCGCCCCGGCGCTGCTGGCGGAAACTTTGTTCTGGTCGATCAGGTTGGCCACCTCGGCAAACCGCGCGGGAGAGACGCCGATCTGGGACAGGGCGACGCTCTTCTCGTTGGCCAATCGCCGGCCGTGCGACAGGATCAGATTGCTCACGCGTTTGGCATCGCCGCCGGCGGCGATGGCGGCCTCGTAAAATTCGCCGGTGGCGCGATCGCCGGCGAGGATCGCCGCATCCGTCGGCGATAAACCCAGGGCCTCGACATATCGTTTTCGCCGGGCGGCGGGCAATTCACCGACCTGGGCCTTCAATTCCGCCAGCCACGCCTCGTCCACTTCCACCGGAACCAGGTCGGGGTCGGGGAAATAGCGGTAATCGTTGGCCTCTTCCTTTTCGCGTTGCGGAAACGTCGTGCCGGTCGCTTCGTCCCAGCCGTAGGTGCTTTTGCGGCCCAGCGAGCCGGTTTCCTCCCATTGCCGGATTTGCCGCTCGATCTCGTAGGCCGTCGCCCGCTCCAGAACGCTGAAGCTGTTGAGGTTCTTGATCTCGGTGATGGCCGTCTTGTGCACCTGCCCGTTCTGGTCGGTGATGTGCACGTTGATGTTCGGCTCGAACCGCATGTGGCCCATCTGCATCAGCCCGTGGCTGACGCCGAGGAATTGCACGATCTTCTGCAATTCCTGGCCGAAGAGCGCCACGTCCTGGGGGCTCGACAGATCGGGTTCGGTCACGATCTCCAGCAGCGGCGTGCCGGCGCGGTTGAGGTCCACGATTGAAAAGTCGATGGCGTATCCGCCGGGGGCTTCGTGCAGCAGCTTGCCCGCGTCTTCTTCGAGATGCGCCCGGCGAATGCGAATCTTCAGCGTGCTCCCATCGCGCCGGACCAATTCGAATTCGCCCTGGTAGCACAGCGGCAAGTCGTACTGGCTGATCTGATAGTTCTTCGGCAAATCCGGATAGTAATAGCTCTTGCGGTCCCATTTGGTGTGTTTGGCGATCGTGCATCCCAAGGCCAGCCCAACCTTGATGGCATACTCCACCGCCCGCTTGTTCATCACCGGCAGCACGCCCGGCAAGCCCAGGACCTGCTCGTCCACCTGCGTGTTGGGTTCACCCCCAAACCCGTTGGCCGCCCCTGTGAACATCTTCGATTGCGTCGAGAGCTGGACGTGAACCTCCAACCCCACCAAAACCCGGTGCGACTTGCAAATCCGCTGTTCCACGATGCTCGGCTCCCTTCAATGGCTCCGATTATTCGGCCGGCCAGTATAAACGGCAAAGCTTGTCAACCAAAGTCGCCGTCGAAGCCTTTCAGTAACTATGTCACCTGCCGACTTGAAGTCGGCAGGCCGCGCAAGAATCGAGAGTTTATCGGTCCGACTATGGGGTTATTCAAAGGTTTCCATCCCCTTTGGCCGAAGAATTCTATATGGAATCATCCGACTTGGAAGCATCGCAAACCGCTTTCCTGGAGAATCCCGCGCCGGCGACGGAGACCGCCTCCGACCGCCGCCGGAGCCGGCGTCAATCCTTCGTGGCCAACGCCTGGCTCTCGGCCGAGGCCGGGACGCGCGGGGCCAATCATCACATCGTGGTGGGGGACCTGTCCCTGCACGGGATCGGCTTCAGCACCGACGAGCGGCTCGACCCGCAGGCAGTCCATTGGATGGTTCTGGATTCCGGCGGCCTTCGCGCCTCGGCCCGAGTCCGCATCGCCTCCTGTCGGCCCCACTCCAACGGCAACGGTGCCTACGAGTGCGGCGCGGAATTCTTCTGATCTTTCTCCCTCAACGCTGGGCCGCCCTTGCCGAATAGCACGGATTCGAGTTGGAGTGCGCGCCACATCCCTCGAAGCCCCGCATGTACACGCGGGGCTCCCCCTCGGCCGCGTTCCACACGTCTACCGGTTATGTCTTATCCGCAACTTTCGATCGCTGATTACAACAAAACAGCCAGCCCATCCATCAATCGGCCCGTCATCAAGAATCTGTCGCATCCTGGCGATAATTCTGCGGCGGCTCGGGTCTCGCATTCGTATGACTACCACTCCCGAATGTGTTCCCGGCCTGAATTTTCGCGCGTCTGAAAAATCCAGGTCCTGCGTCAGCAGCGTCCGAGTTTCGCGAATCGCCGCCCCAAAAATGACCTTATCATCCTTGCCGTCGAGCGATTCATCACGAACCGAAAGAACGTCGTGACCCCTCTCCACGAACACTTCTTTGAGTTCCAGGGGAAGGTTTTCATCCAGCTTGATTTTCATGAAATGGCCGGAACTTCAGGTATAGGCAAATCTTCCTGAACGCTTGCCGCCGCGAATGCGATGACTTCCTTTACTTGCTGCTCTGTTACCGATGGGAAGCTGGCGAGAATCTGTTCGATGGAATCTCCGTCCGCCAGAGATGCCAGAATTGTTCTCAAGGTCACTCGCGTCCCGCGCAAGACGGGTTGGCCGCCGCAAATCGATGGGTCGCGAGTGATGAGTTTGTGTAATTCCACCGGAAGAAATTGTAGCATCGCGGCGGCCGTTACACCACCCTTACGTCGATCGCCCCCGGCTTGTACGCGGGGCCGCGCTCCAGGGCCGTGTCGTGGGCCTCGTTGTAATAGTCGATCAGCACCGACCAATCGAACATCTCGCTGAGCCGCTCGACGCGGTTGCGCATCTCGATGCGCTGGCGGCGCGAGAGCTTCACGAAATTCAGCAGGTGCTCCACCAATTCGCCGACGCTCTGCTCGAAGCTGCGCGTCCGGCGGTTCAAGACGTAAATCCCCCGGTCCTGGTGTTCGGGAACGTACCGCTGAACGTACGCGCCGAATCCGCTGAGGTCCGTGGTCACGGCCGGCAGGCCCAGCGCCACGCATTCCATGGGCGTATATCCCCACGGCTCGTAATAGCTGGGGAAGACGCCCAGATGGCAGCCGCGCACGAACTGCTCGTAATCCAGGCTGATCAGCGGGCTGGTGGCGGTGAGGAATTCAGGATGAAAAATCACCTTCACCGGATCGTCGGGGGCGTTGAACAAGCCGCGATGGCGGAGATGCTGGAGGATCGAGTCGTTGGCGTCGTTGATGAGATCGTGGGTGACGATCGGCGGCTGCCGGCCCGTGCGCCAGGCGTGGATGGCCTGCTTCAGCCGGACCGTGTCGTCGTCGTCCAGCAGGCCTTCGGAAACGATGCGGCCGTTGACCGCGCCGCGGAAAAGACGCCGGCCCATCTGCTGCTCGATCTGCTCGCAGGTCTTGTGCAACTCGTCGAACATCGACTGGCTCTGGAGCGTGCCGACGTTGATGTTCCGCGTCGCCGTCTTGGTGATGATGAACGCCACGATCGTCGGGCGGTCGCTCGCTCCCCGCAGCCGTTGGTTCAGGTGGTGCAAGGCCTCGATGAACAGGTCCATGCCCTTGTTGCGATATTCGTAGCGTCCGCTGGTGAAGAGGTAAACCGTCCTGTCCAGATCGAAACTGTAGCAGGGGAAAAAATGCCCGATGACGAATTCGTGGATCGCCTCCTTGTATTCGCGATGGAGGTTCTGAAACTCGTGCAACGCCGCGAAGCGGTGCAGGTTCAGGCCGTTGGGAAGGATCAGGTCGGGCTTGCGGCCGAGCATTTTCTCGGCCTCGAAGCTGGTGACCTGGCTGACGGTGGTGAACACCGTCGCCGCGTGCGCCGCCGCCCGCTCGATGGCAAAACGCGGGTAGATGTTGTACCTGGCGGCTTCCGCGTCGGGATTGATGAACGGCAGATGCTGATAGAACTCGGGGTCGTCGCTGGCCATGTACCGGCCCAGCAACGTGGCGTGCGTGGTGAAGAGCGTGGCCACCGGCAACTTCAGGTGCGCGATCCGCGGCACCGCCACGCCGGCCATCCATTCGTGGAAATGCGCGATCACCGGCGACGTCCCGCCGAGTTCCTGTGTCAGCGCCGCAAAAAATTCCGTGACCGCGAACCCGAACGCCACGACCTCGTTAACTTCCCCGTCGTCGGCAACGGTGGAGATGCCGTGGTCCTTCCACAATAGGTATTTGTCCGTGTCGAGTTGCGGATACCGACCGCGATAATCCAGCAGGATCACCCGCGGCCGGCCGGGAACCATCCATCGCCCGTAGTGGCACCCCAGTCCCTGGTTTCGCAGGCGGTCAAGGGCGTTGCGGATGACGCCTTCCGTCGGCCCCTCCTCGAATTCCAGTCCGGCCGTCTGCGGGTTGTACGGGCCGATCAGGCAGTATCGCTCGCCCCAGCGCTGGAGCATCGCCGGGACTTTGGACCGCAACACGGTGTAAATCCCCCCAAGCTGCCAGCAAACCTCCCAGCCGATTTCAAACAGCAGCGGCTGCTGCTTCGCTTCCTCACCGGTGGAAACCGGCGGCGGCGAAATCACCGGCTCCGCCGGCGGCACGGACAAACTCGACTTCCCCCGCACACCCTTGCCACCTCGCGCACCTCGTGTCGGCCTAGCCATGGCGAGCATTATGCCCTGCCGGGCCTCAACGCCAAAATATTGGCGCCGAATCGCCCTTTTAGCGGCCGCGTTTACGCGGCGTTGGGAATCGTGGCCTCGGTGGACAGTCGGAAACGCCGCACAAGTGCGGCCGCTAAACAAGAGTCACGCGGATCGACCGATGCGCGATACAATTCGGGGCGATGAAACGGGATCACCGACGGCTGTTCAATTGGCTTGCGGGGCTATCGCTTTTAACGTTGATCGCCGTTGCCATCATGTTATTCAGCGCTGGACAGACACGCGAATTGTCATTTACTGGCGAAAAGCGGTATGCGATAGCATTTTGTGGGAGCGGCGTCGATCTCATTCGTTATGACGCCTTTGATCGAACCCAAACATTGCCGCCTTTGATGCTACACCAACGGTATGGGTTTAACTGGGGAACTGATGTCCCCGTTCGCCTGAGAAATAACGTGGCGGTTGAATACGGTGAAGCGCTTGGGTCCTTTGTCTCGTCGCAATGGTTTAAGCATTCTCGCTTTCAGGCAAAAGAGTGGAATGTTCGTAGAAGCGACAGCGCGACAAACACGATCTTTCGTGGGTATGTTGTTGTCGAAAACGCCCTGTTCGTTCCCACTTGGTTTATTATATTATTACTCGGCTTTGCTCCAACGGTCTGGATTGCATATGGGACTGGCGGACAACTCAGTAACGTACAGGGCCGATGCGCCCATTGCGGCTATGACCTCCGCGCCACACCCGACCGATGCCCGGAATGCGGTACAATTCCGCCAAAAAAGGAAACAATTTCAAACTGAACCAGTATCCGAAACCTGCCGAATTTGCCTTTCCCCTCCCCCGGTGCTACTGTTCCCGGCCCCCAAATGTCCGGCTGACGTGGGGTCGATTTGATCCCACGCACGACCGGCTTGAAGGAGTTTTGCCGTGAGACCGAAAATTCATCCCCGTTATCGAAACTGCACCGTCCACTGCGCCTGCGGAAATACTTTCGTCACCCGCAGCACGATGGCCAAGATCAACGTCGATATCTGTAGCGCCTGCCATCCGTTCTTCACCGGAAAACAGAAGTTCGTCGATACGGCCGGGCGCGTCGAGCGATTCAGCAAGAAGTTCGGCGGGACTTACAGCTTCCAGAAGACGGCCGCCCCGGCCGCGGCGAAGAAATGACGGGGATGGCCCGATCCCTGCTCGTCATGGCGTTGGCGGCCTCGACGCTTGGGACGATCGGCTGCGCCGCACATCCGAAATCCAGCCAGATTCCGCCGGGCGGGGCCGGCAGCGATACGTTGAATCTCACCTCACCCCGTTTCGATCCTGACGTGATGGCCGTTTGTGATCCTCCGATTGGTTGGATCGCCCGGCCGCTTCGAACCGGGCCGAATAACGTTCATCAGGTCTGGCGCAGTCCGACGGGCGATACGGCCTACGGGGTGATTCATTTCCGGATGCCGCTCCCGGTCGGCCAAAACCTGGCTCTTTCCGGATTCCTCGGTCAGATGAAGAAAACCGAAGGCGTGGCAACGCTTCTCGACCGGCAGGACGATCCGAACCTGCCCGGCATTCGCTTCGTGGCCGAAGGCGGGTCGCATACGCTGCAAGGCAATCTGATCGTCAATGGCTGGGAAGGATGGGTCATCTATGCCGGGACGAAACGGGGCCGGCCGTTCAATCAGAAAGAGATTGACCTTGCGATCGCCGCGCGCGAGCAGACTCGCGTCGGCAAGCCGCATGATTGAATGTTGGGTCTCACCCCGCCTTTGCGATCTCGGAATGTTTCTCTTCCGGAGTAATCAGCAGCGCCTGTTTATCCAATCCGCGCAAGACCACCATCTCGGCGGTCTTCCCGACGCGTTCTTCCGTGAGCTGGCGGTACAACTCGTCCATGTGTTCGATTGGCAAGCCGTCGAACTCGATGATGATGTCGCCCTGGCGGACGCCCGCGCGGTCGGCGGGGCTGCCGGGTTCGACTTGGATGACCAGCACGCCGCCGTCGCCGGCCAAGTGGTGAAACCGGACGATCCGCCGATGCAGGGGAACGTCCTGTCCGCCCAGGCCGACGTAGCTGCGTTTGACGCGTCCAAAGCGGAGAAGCTGCCCGGCGACGAACGTGGCGGTGTTGCTGGGAATGGCAAAGCACAGTCCCTGGGCGGGGCGGATGATCGCGGTGTTCACGCCAATGACTTCGCCGCGCCCATTGACCAGCGGGCCGCCGCTGTTGCCGGGGTTCAGGGCGGCATCGGTCTGGATCACGTTGTCCACCAATCGCCCCGAGGCCGAGCGAATGCTGCGCGCCATCGCGCTGACGACGCCGGCGGTCACGGTGTACTGAAATCCGTAGGGATTGCCGATGGCCACGACGAGTTGGCCGACCCGCAGCTTCGCCGAATCGCCCAGGACCGCGCAGGGAAGATTGGGGCCGTCGATGCGGATGACGGCCAGGTCGGTGTCGGGATCCTGGCCGACCAACTCCGCCGAGAATCGGCGGCCGTCCGGCAGCCCCACGTCCACCCGCCGAGCCGACTGCACGACGTGGCTGTTGGTCAGAATGAACCCATCCGGCGTGAAAATGAACCCCGACCCGCTGCCGCCGGGCTGGTTCGCCGCCGACTGGCCATGGTGCACCTCGATATTCACCACGGCGGGGCTGGCGATCCGGGCGGCATTCACCACCGTCCGCGAATAGGCGTCCAGAGCGTCATCGTCCGCGCCGCCATCGACCGTCGGTGCCGGCTGGGGTTCAATGTCCAGTTCGCTGGAGATCGTTTCAATCATGTTGGATCGTAGGAGGGGAAGGGCGAAAAGAACAGAATGGGGAACTACCGCTACGCGGAAACTCGAAACTCGGAAATGCCGCCTTTGATCGGTTAAGATAGAGGGTGTTGCGGCGATGGATCGCCGTCGTGTGGGCTTTAACGGGAGCCAAGTCATGGACGACCTATCGCGGTTTTGTTGCCAAAACCCTC
>JBEKKC010000021.1:0-36317 GCA_050010915.1 Tepidisphaeraceae bacterium
TTCGAGCCGTCAAGAGGTCAGCCTATGGCAAATTACACGGTTTATGATGAGGGCAAAACTCGTCATGGAGATGCGCGCGACGTCCTGGAGCAGATTCGCCTCGAGAACGGCCGCGACAACGACGAGGTTGCGCGCATGAACGTCGATGAATACGCCCGCGCCCTGATTGATGATGCGCCTTATTTTCTACCCAGCGATTTGCTGAAAGTACTGGGGTCGCAACCATTCGATTCGGATATCGATCGTGCACTCACTTATTTGGGGCAGATGCCGACGAGTGGCGTCCGTATCCTTGCGGTAAAGTAGGTCAGCGGATCATACAGGACAAACATGATATCCAGCCTCATCAATTGGTGGACCGCCAACATCCCGCCGTGGGTGCTGATTGCCCTGATCGCCCACGGCACGATCATGTTGACGGTCGCCTACATGATTCTTCTGGAGCGCAAAGTCGCCAGTTGGGTGCAGGATCGCCTCGGCCCCAATCGCGTCGGGCTCGGCTTCGGCATTCTTCCCATCATCAAGAATTGGAAAATGCACGGCCTGGGCCAGCCGCTCGCCGATGGACTCAAATTCATCGTCAAGGAGGATTACCGCCCGGCCGGCGTCGACAAAATCCTTTTCACGGTCGCCCCCGGCTTCATGGTCCTGGTCATCATCATCAGCATCGCCGTGTTGCCCTGGGGCGGCACCCGACAAACCGATCGGGTCATCTCAATCCCACCCGGCACTGCCAACGTTCATGACCAGTCCCGGCGGCAATTGGCCCAAGGCGATGAAATCGTCGGCCAACCCGTTCCCCTTGGCGGCGGTCAATACCGCGTCACCTATCAATATCCCTTTCAAATCGCCAACCTGAACATCGGCGTTCTCTATATCCTGGCCGTCCTCTCCCTGGCGGTTTATGGCGTGGTCATCGGCGGATGGGCCAGCAACAACAAGTATTCCTTCCTCGGCGGATTGCGCGCCACCGCCAACATGATTTCATACGAAATCCCCTTGGGCCTGGCCGTCCTGTGCATTGTCGTCATGTTCGGCACCCTGGATTTGGGCCAGCTCGTGGAAAAACAATGCCACAACTGGGCCGTCATCATCCCCGCGTGGAACGTCTTCTCTCAGCCTTTGGCGTTCATCATGTTCCTCGTCTGCATTCACGCCGAGGCCAACCGCGCTCCTTTCGATATCGCCGAGGCCGAGCAGGAACTGGTCGGCGGATATCACACCGAATACAGCGCCATGCGATTCGCCCTGTTTTTCCTGGGTGAATATGCCGGCATGATCACCACCAGCGCCATCTGCGTCGCCCTGTTTTTCGGCGGATGGGATTTCCCCGGCCTTCGCGGCCCCGACGCCCTTCACCCCGCCGTCACCACCAGCCTGATCGTTTGCATCCTTCGCGCCGTCGTTTTCTTCGCCAAGACGGGACTGATTATCTTCCTCTTCATGTGGGTGCGATGGACGCTGCCCCGATTCCGCTTCGATCAGTTGATGATGCTGGCCTGGCGCGGACTCATTCCCATCTCTCTTGCCCTGCTCATGATGACCGCCTTCGTCGTCTTCGCGTTTCATGGCAACACCTACCAGTTCCTGGGCGGAACCGCGGCCTTGACGCTGCTCGTCTTCAACGTATTCACCGCATTGTTGATCCTGCTCGTCAGTTCCATGATTCCCCCGGCGCCGGCGACCAACCGGCGGGTGACCGTCATCGGAAGCCGGTATGCCCAAACACCCTTGCCCAACGGGGGCTAACTTCGCTCTGGCAAATTGAGAAACCATGAAAGACTCGGACGTCATCATTTTGGAAGAACCCAAGCTGTCGCGGGCCGACCAGTTTTACCTGCCGCAGGTCCTGGTTGGCCTGGGCACCACCATGAAGCACATGTTCAACGTGGTGGTTCGCGACAAACACCGCGTGCTTCAATATCCCGAGGAGCGACGAGAGGACCTGCCGATTGAAAAGGGCGGAATGCTGCTGAAAAGCTATCGCGGCGTTCATCGGCTCAATAAGGACGAGGAAGGCCGGGTCAAATGCGTCGCCTGCTTTATGTGTTCCACCGCGTGCCCGGCCCGCTGCATTCACATCGAGGCCGCCGAAAGCCCCTGGCCCGACCGGGAGAAATATCCCGCCAAGTTCGACATCGACGAGCTTCGTTGCATCTACTGCGGAATGTGCGAAGAGGCCTGCCCCGTTGATGCCATCGAACTCACCCACGTGTACGACATTGTCGGACTTACCCGCCAGGAAATGGTTTTCGACAAATCCAAGCTGCTTAAGATCTTCGATGAAACCGTCAAAAAGGAGCCTATGTAAGTAATTGTTGGCGCGATAGATGCGCGCTAACGGCAATAACTTTCATCCAGGGGCGTTCGATAGGGTGGTATTGCTTGGCCGATAGTTCAGATCGGTGGCAAACGCCGATATTGAGGCTAGCGATTCGGTTGCGGGGTAACACTATTCTCTGGAGGTTTGTATGAATCGGACCGTGCGAAAATCATTGCTGACGTCTTCGGTTCTGGCGGTGTTTGGGATGGGCGGGCTAAACGGGTGCGTGATTCGCGAGGAAGCTCCGCCCCCGACCGTAACGGTTTCCCCGGCCCCGCCGCCGCCCGCCGCGCCCGCCCCCGACGACGTGATCGTACAGGAGCCCCCGCCAGCCGATCAGATCGAGGTGCGCCCGCCCCCTCCCGATCCGACGTTCATTTGGGTTGGCGGATACTGGGGCTGGTACGGCGGACGCTATGTTTGGTATCGCGGCTACTGGCACCGCCCCGTATATGGCCACCACTATTGGATTCGCGATCACTGGGAGCGCGGCCCCCGCGGGTATGTTTATGTCCGCGGCCGTTGGGGTTGATCCAAGTTTGACCTTTGATTCGGCGATGCTGGCGCTTTTTCAGCCGTTTTCCGCTGATTAAGCCCCGGCATCGTCGGCTTCCGAATCGAGCTCGTCTTCGTCCCTGTCGAGATTGCGCGGATCGCCGGGGGGATAGTCCGCCAGGTAGTTGAATACGTCGCGGACGTATTTCACAAACTCCAATTGTTTCAGCGACTTGATCTTGGCGGTTTCGATCGTGCCCTCTACGACGCCGTTGGCCTCGTCCACGTCCGAGACCGCCAGGCCCAGGTCCCGCAGTTGGTTGGCGGCATCCTCGGCGGTCATGCCCGGCTCATCCACCAGGACCACCACTACGTCTGATAATTCGGCATCCTGATGCGCCATGGGCTGTATCCCAATCAAAAACCCGGGCCGATTCTAGGCGCCCGGCGCTTGGATTGGCACTTCCAATTCCCCCAAAAAATGAATCCACCCCATCTTGCAAAAAAGGGGAAATCGGGCTAACGTGCTTGACTTGGCTCGCCAGGAGCCGCCCGTGCCGGACTCCCGAACGTGGGTATGTCCGCGTCGCGGGTTAAGTTTAAAACTTCTTTTTTACCACAAGCCCCAGGGCGGCGGTGGATGTCTTGGCCATCCAATCGCGGCACGGGCTGCCGGCCCGTCCCAAATGGACGGCCGATTGTTTTGGAGTTGCTGATGCCACAATCGCAGACGGAAACAGTCAAAGCCCTCGTGGAGGCGGGCGTCCATTTCGGACATCGCGTTTCCCGATGGAATCCGAAGATGGCGCCGTACATCCACGGCAAGCGAAACATGATTCACATCATCGACGTTCGCGAGACCCTCAAGGGGCTGCTGCGAGCCAGGAAGCTGATCCAGCAAACCGTCGCCTCCGGCCGCGACGTCCTGTTCGTCGGGACCAAGCGCCAGGCCCGCCACGCCATCGAGGAAGAAGCCAAACGCTGCGGAATGCACTACGTCTCGGAGCGCTGGCTCGGAGGCACGCTGACGAATTTTCGCACCATCCGCGCTCGACTCAACCGCCTGGAGGAATTGGAAAAACTCTGGGAAACCGGCCCCGACGGCAAGGCTTCCATCGACAGCTATTCCAAGAAAATGAAGTCCACCCTGGCGCGCGAACGCGACAAGATCAAAGCCAATCTCGAAGGCATTCGACGCATGGATCGCATGCCCGGCGTCATGTTCGTCGTGGATACGCGCCGCGAGCACATCGCCGTCAAGGAAGCTCGCAAGCTCGGCGTCAAGACCGTCGCCCTCATCGACACCGACAGCGATCCGGACCTGATCGACCTTCCGATTCCCGGCAACGACGACGCCATGCGGGCCATCGAAATGATTTTGAAGGACCTGGCCGATGCCGTTATAGACGGCAAGACGGGGCGAGGCGAGACCAAGGGCGAGGAGCCGCAACAACCCCGCCGCCGCAGCACCCGCGCCGCCTTCCGGGCCGAGGAACCGCAGGAGGCCCCGCCCGCGGAACATCCCGCCCCACCGCCGGAGATCGTCCCCGCCGTCCAGCCCGCGTAGAAATGTCGCCAAAAATTATTGCCACGGATGAAAATCAGATGCACCCGGATGAAATGGCGATCATCGCGTCTCTGTGTATTTATCTGCGTTCATCTGATTTTTATCCGTGGCTAAACTGAATTGGGAGAAATCATGGCGGAAATCACCGCAAAAATGGTCAACGATCTTCGCAGCAAGACCGGCTTGCCAATGATGGACTGCAAAAAAGCCCTCACTGAAACGGCCGGGGATAGCGACAAGGCAATCGAGAATTTGCGCAAGAAGGGCGTCAAGACGTCCATCACCTCGCGCGCCTCGGCCGAGGGGCGCGTCGCCGTCGCCGTTTCTTCGGATCGCAAACGGGGCGTGATCGTCGAGATCAATACCAACACCGATTTTACCGCCAAGAACGAAACCGTCGGCAAGCTGGCGGCCGCGGCGGCGGAAAAACTCCTGGCCAATCCTTCCCTTAAGCTCGCGGACGATCCGGCCATTAAGGATCAACTCGTCACGCTTTCCCAGCAGACCGGCGAGAACGTGCAGATCGGCCGGTCCGCCACGCTTTCTACTTCAACCGGTGCCGTCGGCAGTTATGTCTACACCGTTGCCGGCAAGGGCAAGAGCGCCGTTCTCATCGCCCTGGCCGCCAAGGCGGATGACGATTTGTTCCGCAACCTGGGCATGCACATCGTGGCGGCGCGTCCGATCGCCATGACGCGCGGGGAAGTTCCCCCCGAAACCGTCGCCAAGGAAAAGGAGATCGCCGTCGAGCAGGCCAAGGCCACCGGCAAGCCCCAGGAGATCGCCGAGAAGATCGCCCTGGGAAAGCTCAACTCCTTTTATGCCGAGCGCGTCTTCCTCGATCAGGAGTACGTCAATCCCGAGGTATTCAAAGGCTCCGTGACGAACTATCTGAAAGCAAAGGGCGTCACCATCGAGAAATACGTCCGCATGGAGGTCGGCCAGTAAAATATCTCACTGCTTGACCGACAGGGGCCAATTAGGATCCATGAATATCGGCGACGGCGGCGCGTTGGCGGAGGCCACGGTCTGCTCGAAAAGCTCCCAGCGCATTTTGATGGGCGGGCTGGCGGCGATGAACTGCGTCCACGCCGCGTAATGGGCGCTGAGAAACAGCGTCCGGTCGGCGACGTCGGCGGCCTGGCGTTTCATTTCCTCCAACTGCGCCGCCTGCGCCTGATTCTGCTTTTCCAACTCCGCCACTCGCGTGGACAACTCCGCCTTGCGGTCCTGCGCCGCCTTCAGTTCCGCACGCATGTTCTTCAGTTCATCGGGTTTCACGTCCTGCCCGCGAACCGTGCCGGCAAACATCAAAACCGCCAGACAACCCATTACCCATCGCATTGGAAATCCTTTTTTAGCGAAAGACCCCGACTGTAGGATCGTCTTATCTATGCCGGATCATCTTAACAGATGGCCCGCAAACGGTCGAAAAGGGTGTGTATAATGGGAAGCGGCGGTACTTCATGATCCAGTTTCCCTGTCGCTGCAAACACCTCTTTGAATTTCCCGACGACATGGCCGGAAAACAGGTGCAGTGCCCCAATTGCCAGCTCTTGGTGGATATCCCATCGATGGATGAATTGTCGCAGTTAACCGAGGACGGCACGTTTCGCGTGGCCGCCCCGCCGGCCGGCCGCACGCCCGAAGAATTCCAGGACATGCTGCGCACTTTTTCCAGGCGGAAAGTGGATGAGAACGGAGCCGAGGTCGATCTCCGCCAAACCTTCGATGAAGTCGCCGCCGCCGGAACCAACGAGCCCATCGACGATTTCGAGAATTTTCCCACCGCGCCGAAATACGATCCGGAAACCGGCGAGCTGCTTCGCCCGCTCCAGATCCGCCCCGACGACAGCATCGCCCCGCATCCGTCTCAGATTCCCCTGGCCCAAACCGCTCTGAATTATGCCACCCCCGACGCAACGGGCAATTTCTCTCTTTTCCGGCCTCTTCTTCAGCTTCTGACTCCGATCAACCTCGCCGCCATGTTTTTCGTCCTGCTCGCGCACATGTTTCTGATCGCCGCGACGCTTTCCATCTATCTGGTGGTCCTGGCCATTCTCGGCTGCGGGGCCGGCCTGATCGCCCACTACGCCAACGTCGTCGAGGACGTCGGCATCGAGGAACGCGACGAGTTGCCGCGTTTCCTGCGCCAATTCAATATCACCGACGACATCTGGCTGCCCTTCGTGCGCGTTTTCCTGGCATGGATGATTTGTTTCGGACTCAGCAGGCTGGTGGGGATCGTTTGGACAGTCCAAGACTGGCCCGACCGCTCTCGCCTTCCCATCTCATTGAGCCTCGACGCGGTGGGCCTGGTTTTCTTCCCCGTCGTGGTGCTCACGACTATCACCAGCGGCTCGCTTTTGAACCTCCGGCCCGATCGCCTCCTGGGCACCATCGCCCAGATCGGTCCCCGGTATGCCTACCTGGTTTTGCTCTACCCCGTCGCCATGGGTATCTATTACTTGGGCATCTACACCACTTTCTGGCATGCCATGTCCGTCTACTTCTTTGTGACAAGCCGCACCGCCCTCCATTCCGTGGCGCCGAAGTCCTGGTTTGACAGTCTTGGCGCCGCCTATGAAATGCTCATTGTCGGCATCTTCCTGATGCACTATTTCGCCTGGCTTGTGGGTCTGGCCTATCGCGCCGGCCACGAAAAATTCCCCTGGGTCTACCGCCAGCGACAGCGCATGCTCCCCGGCATCAACGCCCCTCGCTATTCCAAGCCCGTGCCCGCCCCGCCGCCGATCCCCGCACAGCCCCCGTCGGAATAATCATTCCTCCGGCGGCCGCATCCGCTTTCCCGCCTCGCTCCACGCATCGGTATATTTCGTCTTCGGCTCCCGCGGGCCGCCCCGCGGAAAGAAATACCGGCCAATCCGAAAGATCAGTAGCCAACTCAGACCGAGAATCACCAGTACCACCGACAGCATCAGCAGCGCATGCGCCGCGATCAGTTTTCGTCCCCGCTCGTCCGCCCCGTGGAAATCCGCCAGCGCGCCCAGCAGATAAAACTTCGTCACCATCGCCAGCAATATGTAAAACAACCCCAGAAACCCCACGAACGCCCAAACCGAACGAGCGCTGCGCGAGACAGGTGAACAGGTGAACAGGCGAGCAGGTGAGCGGCAGGGAAAATTCCACTCTTTATCTTTCACCTGTTCACCTGCTCACCTGTTCACCTGTTCTTACCACCCGACGTCCGCGCGCGGGTTCATCGGATGTTTTTCCGCCATCCGTTTGATCGAATTCCGATCCTCTTCGTCCAGGTCCTTGGGCAGGATGATTTTCGTCACCACGATCTGGTCGCCCTTTTCCTCGCCACGCTGAATCCCGTGACTCTTGATCCGCAACTTCACGCCGCCGCTGGTCAGCGGCGGAATCGTCAGCGTCCGCTTGCCGTCGAGCGTGGGAACGTCCACCTTGGCCCCGAAGATCGCCTCGTACAAACTGATCGGACAGTCCAGATACACGTCCAATCCCTCACGCCGAAAATAGGCGTGCGGAGTCACCCGCGTCACGATGAACAAATCCCCCGGCTCTCCGGCTCCCGCCTGCCCGCGCCCCTTCACGCGAACCCGGCTTCCGTCCTTCACCCCACCAGGGATGCGAATGTCGATTGTTTCGATCTTCCCATCCCGATTGATCTGCAACGGCAAATGCGTCCCCCTGGCCGACTGCTCGAAGGACAGCGTCACCGGATATTCAAGGTCCTGGCCGCGCGGCTGCGGCTGGGCCCGGGTCCGGCCGCGTCCGGCCCGGCCACGTCCGCCGCCGAAAAACTGCTCGAACACGCTTCCCATATCCCCGCCCCCGAGATCGAAATCCTCGACGCTGACCCCAGGCCCCCCTTGCCACGCCTTCCCATATCCCCCCGGTTGCTGCCCCCGCCGAAACGCCGCGAAGGGATCCCCATCCGCCCCCGGCGTCGCGCCCACTCCCGCATGGCCGAACTCATCGTAATTCTTCCGCTTTCCCTGGTCCGACAGCACTTCGTACGCTTCCTGTGCCTCCTTGAACCGCTCGGTCGATTTGGGGTCGTTCTTGGTCACGTCCGGATGGAACTTCCTGGCCATCTTGCGGAACGCCGCTTTGATCTCGTCCTTCGACGCCGACCGCGAAACGCCCAGAACGTCGTAATAATCTCGTTTTGCCATAGGCGCACGGAATCTTATCATCGCCCATCGCCTTGTCCCAGCCTCGTTCATCCGTTAGCATACCCGGCTGGAGAACCCATCCGTGGCCAAATCAGAGCCGATTGAAGTGGAAGCCACCGTCACCACCGCGTTGCCGAACGCCATGTTCAAGCTGCGTCTGGATCAGGGCGGCCAATCGCGCGAGATTCTGGGCCACGTTTCGGGGAAAATGCGCAAGCATTTCATCCGCATCCTTCCCGGCGACAAGGTCAAGGTCGAGCTTTCGCCCTACGACCTGACCCGCGGCCGCATCGTCTTCCGGCAAAAGTAGCGACTACCCGCGCATGTCGCGGACCAATTCGGCGTGAGCGGCGGGGCCGGCCATGACGTAGGGGACCTTGTCGCCACGATAGCCGGCGAGATTGAACGGGAAAACGGGGATGCCCATGGGATCGGTGACGATGGCGCCGGCCTCGATGGCGATGGCGGCGGAAGCGGCGATGTCCCACAACTTGCCGTTCAAGGTCACGGCGCCGTGGGCGACGCCGGCGGCGACGTGCGCGGCTTCGATCGCCGCCGCGCCCAGCATGCGGATTTTCCAATTCGTCTGATCGAGCCAGCGGCGGGCGTAAGCGGGCGCTTTGCCGTCGGGGCCGAGGAGATTGCTGGTGAGCATGAGCACGGCGTTGTCGGCCAGCGGGGTCTTGAGGACCTGGAGTCGCCGGGTTCCCAGCCATGCCCCGTGTCCGTGGGCGGCGGCGTAAAGCTGATCGCGGGTGACGTCGTAGACAACGCCGAGCACCGGCTTGCCCGCGTCCAAAAGTCCGATGCAGACGGCGAAAATGCCCAGACCGGCGATGAAGTTATTGGTCCCGTCGATGGGATCGATCACCCAGTTTCTGGCGGCGGGATTGGAGACGTCAAAGGTGATGGCATCGCCGGCGTCGTTTTCCTCGCCGACGATCCCGTCCTTGGGAAACCGGCTTCGGAGGCCGGAGACGATGAGCCGCTGGCTGGCGCGGTCGGCCTCGGTGACGGCCTCGTCGCCGTGCTTCAGCAGCCGATCGACTTTCCCGTATTTTTCCAGCACCCCCTTGCCGGCGGTCCGCGCCAGTTCGACGGCCAATTGCAGCTCATCATGCAGATTCATAGCCGCCGAGATTAACCGCACGTTCGGCGGCGTCAAACCACGGGGCGCCAAACCGCTGGCGGCCCCACAGGAGCATCGCGCCCAAGGCGACGGGCGTCATGGCCGGATCATTCAGCGCGGATTCGACTTTATCGCGATCCGGTTCGATGGCCAGGCAAGCCTGGTGCTCGGTTGCGTCGAGCATACGTTCGATTTCGGCGCGCGTGCGCGAGGACTTGGCGCTGAAAACCAATTCGGGCTGTCCGATGGAGACGTCCTCGATGACGCCGGCGCACCACATCGACGCGACATCCGCATCGTCAAAGTGCAATTCCTCGGCCAGTTCGCGTTGCATTTCCGCGAAGAGGTCGAGGGGATGGACCGGCTCGAGCGATCCGGCAAAGGGATGGACCCGCGACGGATAATAGGCCAGGGAGGCGCTTCGCCGACCCAAGGTCAGGAACCCATCGGCGCTTTCCAGGGCGCAGCTCAAGCCGACGGCATTGGCGAGGGCTTCGGGCCCGTAACGGCGGCCGAGCCACGGATTGTACAGATTGGTGCCCCAGAAGATTTTGTAGGAGGTGGGGCTTAAGTCCAGTTCGAGCTTGGGGCCCGCGACGAGGCGTTCGAGGCGGCACATGGGCCCGTCAAAGAGGTTCAATCCGGGCCGGCGGCGTGCTTCCTCCCACGTTCGCTCGACGATTCGGTCGATCTCCGGGATGCGAGGCCGCCGGTCCCCCACCCATCGGACGATAACGTCTGCCGGTCCCCATCGTCCGATGGCTCGAAAACGGACTTTCACGGATTTCACCCGAAGACGTTTGAAGCGGGCAGGATGAATGAAAAGGTGCTGCCCTTGCCCAGCTCGCTGGCGACTTCCAGCTTGCCATCCATGAATTCGACGAGCCGCCTGGCGATCGCCAATTCCAGGCCCGATCCACCGGTCTTGGCGCGTTGGGGGCTCTTCAGTTGAATAAATTCATCGAAGATCGAGTTCAGGCTGTCGGGGGCGATGCCGACGCCGGTGTCGGTGACGTCAAATCGCAGGGTGCGGTCGCTCATCAGGGAGACTTCAACGCGCACCTCTCCTCGCTGCGTAAATTTAACGGCGTTGTCCACGAGGATGCCTAGGACTCGCGAAAGCTTCACCTTATCGATGCGAAGGGAGATTTTCGGATCCGGGCTGGTGACGACGAATTCCAGATTTTTTTGTCGTGCCAGGGGTTGAAACCGGCCGCACTGCTCCTCGACCCAAGGTCCCAATTGGATTTCGGATTCATTGAGTTCCGGCGGGCCCAGGTCCAGGCGCACCAGTTCCAGGGCGTCGCCGACCAGACCGACCAGATTGTTCGAGCTGCGTTCCATCTCGCGGGCGATCTCGGGAATCTCGGCGACCTGGGCGGGATCGCAGGCGGATTTGCGGAGCAGTTCGGCCAGGAGGTTGATGGCGTTGGCGGGGTTGCGGACGTCGTGGCCGACGGCGGCGAGAAACCGGCTCTTGCGGGTGGAGGCATCGTCGCTCTGGCGTCTGCGGCGATCCAACTCTTCCCGCAACGACTTATGCGTGCTGATATCGACGAAGGCGCTGATGGCGCCGGTGATGGCGCCGGACCGATCGCGGATCGGGGCGGCGTTGCAGAGCGTTCTGAACGTCTCGCCATCCGCCAGGCGCACCTCCAGTTCCATGGCGGCGGTGACTTCGCCGTGCAGCGCCCTGAGCAGGGGGTCCCTGCCCTGGGGGATTTCGCCTTTGGGACCGACGAGGGTCATTTTCGGCCAGTCCTTGGATTGGGCCTCGACGATTTCGGGGAATCCGAGCATGGCGGCGGCGGCGGGGTTGCAGATCAGGCGAGACGCGCGGGCATCGGTGCGGAGAATCCCGAAGGGAACAGCGTCCACGATGGTTTGCAGTTCGCGTTGCTCGTCTTCCAGTTGCTCGACAAGGGAGGTGGCGGCGATGCTGACCGAGGCCTGGGCGGCCAGCGATTGCACGAGGGAGACGTCGCTTTCGGTCCAACCGCGTGGCTGGGGGCTGTAAACGACAAGCGCCCCGACGACGTCGGGGCCGGATATCAGGGGCGCGCCCAGCATCGCGTTGAACGATTCTCCCGGTCGAATGCGCTCGGGCTGGAGTTCCGGGCGCTGCGACGCCATGCCCACGGCGACGGACTTGCGTTGCTCCATGACCAGGCCGGCGAAAGTGCCGGCGCGAGGCGAGGTGAGGGCCTGGGGTCCATTTTTGCCGAAGCCCTCGTGAGCGGTCATCTCGACGTTTTGTCCGCGTGCTTCCCAGAGCGCGGCGGCGGCGGTGGAACCGAGCAGAAGGCGGATGGTGTGGGCGATGGCGGCGAAAATGTCCGGGCGGCTTTGGCCCACGGTCAGGGAGCGCGAGAGTTTGAGCAGGATTTCCATCGTCTGCTGGCGTTCGAGCAATCCCTCGTTGCTCATCTTCAGTTCCTGCTCGCGGCGGTAGAGTTCCTGTCCGCGCAAATGGAACGCGGCTTCGCGCTGGATGACCAGGTCGACGATTCCGGCCACGACCAGAAGGTCGCCCATGAGCAGGAGGAAGCCGAGGATTCGCTGATTTTCCGGCAGCTCGCTGACGTGGACGTTGATCGCGAATTTGGTGGCAGCCATGGCCACGAAAACCGCGCACATTCCCCAGACGAAGGCGCGGCGGCGGGTCCAGCCGACCAGCACGATGGGCAGAGCGTATCCGATGCCGACGGAGGAATGTTGAAAAACCACCAGCCGCAGCCAGGCCACCAGCGCCGTCAAAACCGCGCAAAAGAGAATCGACGCCCCCAGCGAGGGCCTATGCCAATCCGACCGCGTTGAAGCCAGGTTCATAACGAGCGCTCATTGGTGCCGCACTAACTCGCCAGAAACAGCCCCGGAGAAATGATCGGCAGCCGATCCGAGGCTCCAAATCTAAGTATCAAAATACTTCGCCTGTGGATGATGCACAATAAGCGAGTCAGTGGATTGTTCGGGGACCAGCATGAAATTCTCGCTGAGCTGGACTCCGATCGTCTCGGCCTTGAGCATTTGAAATATCTTGGCGCGATCCTCAAGGTTGGGGCAAGCGGGGTATCCGAAGCTGTATCGGCTGCCGCGATAGCGCTGATGAAACAGCTCTTCGATCGAAGCGCCGTCCTCGCTGCCGAAACCCAGTTCCTGGCGGACGTATTTATGCCAATATTCGGCCAGACCCTCGGCCGACTCGACGCCGAAGCCGTGGAGAAAGAGATAGTCCTGATATTTGTCGGCCTGGCGGAGGATTTCGGCGGCTTGGGTGGCGCGATCGCCGACGGTGACCAATTGCAGGCCGAGGACGTCGAATTCACCGGACTGCTTGGATCGGAAGAAATCGGCGATGCACAACCGGCGGCGGCTGGTTTGCCGCGGGAGGGTGAAACGGAGAAGCTCGCGCGGCCGGCCCAGCGGCGCGCGGCTGGCCGGCTGGAATTCGTCCAGCCGATACACGATCACGTCTTCGCCTTCGGATTGCACGGGGAAATACCCGTACGCCACCTTCGGCTCAATCAGCTTCTCGTCCATCGCGCGGCGCTTCAGGGCCTCAAACACCGGTTCGGCCTTCTCGGCGATCAGCCGGCGATATTCCTCGGGGAACATTCCTTTTTGCTTGAAGCCCCATTGGCCGGTGAAGACGGCGGTCTTGTTGATGAACGGATACACCTGGCGCGGAGAAATTTTGTCTACGACCAGGTGACCCCAGAACGGCGGATTGGGAATCGGATTGTCGTGGGCGACGGGAGGTTCGGCCGATTCAGCGGCGATGACGTGGCCGAATTTTTTTTCGCTTTCGGCGCGAAGGGTCTTGCGGCGCTGGGCGCGGTCGCGCTGGCGAGCGACGGCGGCGGAAACGGCGCCGCGGGAAATCTCGTCCATGGCGTGCAATCCCTCGAAGGCGTCCTTGCAATAAATCAGGGGGCCGCGGTAAAGCTCGGCGAGCGTGTCTTCGGCGTAATCGCGGGTCAGCGCCGCCCCGCCGAGCAGCACCGGAAGCGTCACGCCGCGCGCGTTCAATTCCTCCAGGTTCTCCTTCATGACCGCGACGGATTTGACCAGCAATCCGCTCATGCCGATCGCCTGCGCGGATTTCTCCGTGGCGGCCTTGAGAATGTCGTCCAGCGGCTGCTTGATCCCCAGGTTGAAAACCGTGTAGCCGTTGTTGGTCAGGATGATATCCACCAGGTTCTTGCCGATGTCGTGGACGTCGCCCTTGACGGTGGCCAGGACGATTCGGCCCCGGCTTTGTCCGTCGGCTTTTTCCATCAGCGGTTCGAGGTGCGCCACGGCCGCCTTCATCGTCTCGGCGCTTTGCAGGACGAAGGGAAGCTGCATCTGCCCGCTGCCGAACAACTCCCCCACCACTTTCATCCCCTCCAACAGGATGCTGTTGATGATGTCCAGCGGCGGATAGGTCTTGAGAGCGTCGTCGAGATGCGAGGTCAGATCGCGCTTCTCGCCGTCGATCACGTGGCGTTTCAATTTCTCCTCGATGGGGAGATTGTCCTGGACCGGCGCCTGGGCCGTTTGGGCGTCGCCGGGGAACAGCGAAATGAAATGCGTGAGCGGATCGAAACCATCGCGGCGGCGATCGTGGATCAAATCCATCGCCGCGTTCCATTTTTCATCCTCGATCTTGTTGCGCGGGAGGATTTTGCTGGCATGGACGATGGCGGCTGTCAGGCCGGCTTTTATCAATTCATGCAGAAAAGCGCTGTTGAGGACCACCCGCGCCGCCGGCTTCAGGCCGAAACTGACGTTGCTCAGGCCGACGACGGTATGGCAATCGGGCAATTCCCGGCTGATCCGGCGTGTGCCTTCGATAGTCTCCAGGGCGTTGCGGCGGTCTTCTTCGGTGCCGGTGCTGATCGGCAGGACCAGGGGATCGAACAGGATGTCGGCGTCCTTGAGGCCGCATTTGCCGACGGCCAGATCGCGGATGCGGCGGGCGATGGAGATTTTGCGGTCGGCGGTGCGGGCCATGGCGTTTTTCTTGTCTTCGTCGATGGTTCCGGCGACGACGGCTGCGCCGTATTTTTTCGCCAGGGCGCAGATTTGCGCCACCCGCTCCTCGCCGTCCTCCAGGTTCATCGAATTCAGCACGCATCGTCCGCCGGCAAGCTTCAAGCCGGCTTCCATCACGTCGGGATTGGTGCTGTCGAGCATGAGGGGCGCGGCCAGGGCGTTGACGTAGCGCGAGACGACCTGCTTCATGTCGGAAACGCCGTCGCGGCCGACAAAATCGACGCACACGTCCAGCAGGTGCGAGCCTTCGCGAAGCTCGTCGCGGGCCATGCTGACCAGGGCGTCCCAGTTCTCCTCCTGCAAGAGGCGCTTGAATTGCCGGCTGCCGTTGGTGTTGGTCCGCTCGGCAACGATGAGATAGCTGGTCTCCTGGCGGATATCGACGGCGCTGATGAGGCTGGAAAGCTGCGGCTTGGGTGCGGGATGACGATCTTTGGGCGGACGGAATCCGACCGCCTCGCATAGCAGTTTCAGATGTTCCGCGGTGGTTCCGCAGCATCCGCCGACGATGTTCACGCCGAATTCCTCGACGAAGCGCATCACGCCCTTGGTGAAGTCGGGCGGGGTCATGGGGAAATGGGCCTTGCCGTTGACGTAAACCGGCAACCCGGCGTTGGGCAAAACGCTGACGAAGCGCGGCCAGGTTTGGCAGAGATAACGGACGGTCTCGGTCAGTTCGTATGGGCCGAAGGCGCAGTTCAGACCCAGCACGTCCGCTTCATCAAACGGCTGAATGGCGGCGACCAGGGCCGTGGCATCGGAGCCGGTCAACATCTGCCGGCCGTTCTGCTGGTCCATCGAAGCCTGGGCCATAATGGGCACGCGCCGGCCGACGACGGCAAACGCGCGATTGGCGGCGGCGATGGCACATTTGATAGCCAGCAGGTCCTGCTGGGTCTCGAAAAGCAGCACGTCCACGCCGCCTTCGAGCAAACCCCGGATTTGCTCGAAGAAGCTATGCTCCATCTCGTCCCAATGGGTCTGCCCCAAAGAGGCGATCTTGGTGCCAGGGCCGACGGAGCCGATGACGTAGCGGGGGCGGTCGGGTGTCTCGAAGCGGTCGCAAGCCCGGCGCGCGATCTGGGCGGAGAGGCGGTTGATCTCGACGGTCTGGTCCACCAGCCCGGCCTCGGCCAGGACGATTCGGCTTCCGCCGAAGGAATTGGTCTCGACGCCGTCGCAGCCGACGGCCAGGAAGCCTTCGTGAATCTGCTCGATCAGATCGGGTCGGGTGAGGTTGAGGATTTCGCAGCAGTTTTCCTGGCCGCGCCAATCGCGATTTAGATCGAGCGGGAAAGTCTGGAGCGTGGCCCCCATCGCCCCGTCGAGGATGACGACACGTTGACGAACCAAATCCAAAAAAGGCCGACGGACCATCGCAAATCGCTCCAATACCAGAGTTTCGGCTGGGAAAGTATAGGGGGACGATGGGAGGAGACAAGTAAACGGCATAAGCGATTGATGCATTGCGTTTGGAAGAAGCCCCGCATGTACATGCGGGGCTACGGAGCCTCATTCAACTCGAAATCGCTTCCTTCTTCGCCGGGATGGTTCCGCATTCGGGGCAGCGGTCGGGAGTGGCGCGGAGGTTGTAGCCGTGGGCGTTCGGGGAGGGACGCGTGATTGTTGCGCGATTCCCGCGGGGAAACGCCGCGTAGACGCGGCGGGTAAAATGGCATGCGGGGAATTCGGGGCGGCGGCGATCACGCAACGGCGGGCTGCGGCATGGGTAAATCCACGTTTCCCGCAATGGGTGGCCGACCGGGCCGTCCAATGGCTAGAATATCGCATCCATTCACCCCATGACGGAGGCTGCACATGCGATTGCTCTCCTGGACGATCCCCGTCGTCGCGATGGCTCTGTGCTCGTACGTTCGCGCGGATTCGCCGGCGACCGAACCGAGCGCGTTGCCGCGATATCATCTATCGCCCGGTCAAGAGTTGACGTACGCCTCAACGGGCATTTTCAAATACGACACGGGAACGCTGAAGAGCGGATCGACGAACATCTACGATGTCGTTGCCAGGAATTCCGATGGCAGTTGGCATATCATCGGCCGGCTGTCGTCGTGGCAGACGCAAGGCGATAATCCGGCGCAGCCGGACACGGACTTGATCGCGTTCGACCTGCGTCCCGACGGGACGGCGACGCTGTCGCCGGGCGTCTCGGCAGAGAAGGGAACTCCCGGCGAATTTCCGGCGCTGCCGGCGGATCAGTCGCAATGGGAGAATAGCTGGACGAGCGATCGGCCCTACGGCGGTCACATTACCTACAAAGCGTTGTCCGCGACGCAGCCGAATCCGGCCGAATTCACCGGCGTGGCGGTGGATCCCATCGACAGGATCTACTTGATGACCAATCAGACGACGTATCAGTTCGATTCGGGGCGCGGGCTTCTGACCGGTGCGACCTCGCAAAATTCCCAGGGATATGGTTTCGTCGGCAATGGCGGGGGCGTTACCACCCTCACGAACGACACGGACAAGCCGCGGAAATGGCTCGATCAGTTCTCGCGCGATTGCGAGGCGTATTTCGCGGCTCAGGCAAAATACACAGACGTGGTGGGAAAGACGGAGCTCGATCCGGCTCAATGTGATTCACTGTTCGCGACGGCGAAGGATATTCTGACGGCGGCGCGAAATCAGGCCGGGACCGCCGAAATCGTCGATCTGCTCGATAAACAGATTGCCGGTCTCGACAGCCAAGCACAATACGCCAAGCAGGAGGCCGAGAGTCGTCAGGCGGTTTTGAATAAGCCGGCCCCGACGTGGGAGTTGGCCGATCAGTCGGGTTCCAAACATTCGCTGGAGGATTATCGGGGGAAAGTGGTGGTGCTGGATTTCTGGTATCGGGGATGCGGCTGGTGCATGCGGGCGATGCCGGAAATGAAACAGTTGGCCGCCGATTTCGCCGGCAAGCCGGTCGCCGTGCTGGGCATGAACACCGATTCCGATCCTGCCGACCCCAAGTTCGTGGTCGATGCGTTTGGGCTGGATTATCCGATCCTGCACGTGGAGCAGAACATCGTGCAGCAATATCACGTTCAGGGATTCCCATCGGTGTTCATCATCGGCCCCGACGGGATGATGCGAGACGTGGAAGTGGGATATTCGCCCAAGCTGCACGATAAGCTGGCCACGAAAATTACGGGGTTGATTCAGGGGAAATGAAACCCACGGCGACGCCGTGGGCGTTCTAAACTCACCGCGGAACCGGGCCCAAGTTGCGGTCGCGGCATAGTTCGCCGGGGGGATTCAATGCGTCCACGGCTTTCAACTCCTCTGGGGATAAGGTCACGTTCGGGGCGGCCATGTTGTCGCGCAACTGATCCGGGGTGCGCGGGCCGATGATCGGGCAGGTTACGCCGGGGACTTGCAGACACCAGGCGATGGCGAACTGGCTGGAGGATATGCCGTGGGCGTCGGCGAGTTTGTCGACGGCTTCCATCAGCGGCCATTGGCTGGAGGGGAAATCGCTCTTGCCCTGGGATTTGTACCAGGTGCCGTCGGGGATTTTGCGGCCGTCGCGCGTGTAGGCGCCGGCCAATCGGCCACGGGCCAGCGGGGCCCAGGTGATCGTGGCGATCTCGTATTTGCGGCAAAACGGCAGGACGTCGGCTTCGATGCGGCGGTCGATGATGTTCAGCGGCGGCTGTTCGATGTCGAAGCGGGCCGTGCCCAACTCGCGGGCCAGGAAATGGGCCTCGGCCAATTGCCAGGCGGCGAATACGCTGCTGGCCAGATATAACACCTTGCCTTGCCTGACCAGATCGTCCAGGGCGCGCAGGGTCTGATCGATGGGGGTGTCGGGATCGGGACGATGAACGTGATAGACGTCGATGCGGTCGGTCGCCAGGCGGCGGAGAGAATTTTCCACCTCGCGGACGATGTGCCAGCGATGGTTTCCGGCATCGTTGACGTTCGGCGAGCGTCGGCCGTGGACCTTGGTGGAGAGGACGATTCGGTCGCGCGTGCCGCGTTCAGTCATCCACTGGCCGATGATTTCCTCGGATTTTGCGTCGTTGTAGACGTTGGCGGTGTCGATGAAGTTTCCGCCGAGTTCGAGATATTGGTCGAGGATTTGTTTGGACTGGGCGGGGTTGGTTCGGCCGCCGAAATTCATCGTGCCCAGGCAAAGCGGCCAAACCTTCACGCCGGTGCGGCCAAGGATGCGGTATTGCATGGATGAATTCTCCTAAAAGTCTGGGTGATAGTTACAATCGCCGGGCGAGGAGAAAAGTGCGGTCGTCCGTGGCCGGGGACGGGCCGCGAATCTCGTCGAGCTTCTGCGAAAGCCGATCGCGCAGCTGGGCCAGCGGAGCGGATGAGTTGGCGGAATAGAGTTCGCCAAGCCGGGATTTCACGCCTTGGACGCCGAGCATTTTTCCGGCGGCATCGTACATCTCGGTGAGCCCGTCGGTGTAGAGGAACAACAGTTCGGCCGGCTGAAGGTCGTCGGCATCAATGAGCGGACTGGTCGGCAGCACGCCGAGCGGTGGATTGCTTCCCCAATTCAGTTCGCGCACCTCGCCGTCGGGGCGGACAACCAGGATCGGCGGATGACCGGCGTTGAGATATTCCGCATGGCCGGTGCGGGGATCGAACAAAACCGCCAGAACGGTCAGATGGCTTTGGCGATCCATGGAATTGATGAGGAAGCGGTTGAGACCCTGCGCCATTTCCGAGAGCGATTTGCCCTGGCCGACCGAGCCGTCCACGACGCTGTGAACGCCGGTGGCGACCATGGCGGCGTGCAGACCCTTGCCGGAGACGTCGGCGACGATCAGGCCGATCCGGCCGTCGGGAGCGGCCAGGACGTTGGCGTAATCGCCGCCGATCCAGAGGCACGGCTCGAAGCCGATGGCGACTTCCAAACCCGCGGCCGTGGGATTCCGCGGAACCAGGGACATCTGAATCTTCCGGGCTTTTTGCAGCTCATGCTGTATGACGGCGTTGCTCTCGGTGGTTTTGCGGGCCTCGATCTGAAGCTCGGCCTTTTTGTATTGCTCGCAGGCGAGAGTCACCAGCGCCAGCCAATCCAGGGTTCCGCAAGCGCGCGGGACGGTGGCGTAGAGAATGTCGGCGGTGGTCGATTCGATCCGCAGGGGACAGGCGATGATGGCGGTGACGCCGCGTTCGGCTTCGGAAAAACTGACGGTCAATCCGCTGGTGATCGCCCCGCCGGCCAGGACGGGCTGCTGAGCCTCGACGGCCGCCTGGACGACCGCGCGGGAAATTCCCGGCGGCGGCGCGCGGTCCTGGCGGAGCTGATAGGAACACAAAAGCTGCGGCTGGGCATGCTCCTGCCGCGCGATCCGCAACGCCACCGCACAATCGCAGTTCATCCCCGGCGCCACCAGCGCCTGGCAAAGCTCAACCAACCGCTGGCCGGCATCGGGAATCTCCACCAATCGCTGGCCCAGCGCGTTCACCTTCGCCAGATGCGAAACGTTCAGCCGCTGCGCCGGCGAAGACGAAAGCGTGCGGATATCCGTCGACTGCGGCTCCTCGGCGGACCAGGAGGTCGTTCGCGAATCATTGGCGCCAAGCTCCTGGGCCAAGCCCAGAACGCGGAGGCGGAATGGGCCGATCTCGATCAGGTCGTCTTTCTCCAGCAGGCGCTCGATGACGATTTCACCGTTGACGCGAGTGTGATTTCGGCTGTCGAGATCGCGAAGGAGCCATCCGCCCAAGTCATCCCGCACCAGTTCCGCATGTCGCCGGGATACGCGCTGACTGTCGAGTTGAACATGGCAATCCGGAAGCCGGCCGATCACGGCCGGCGACGCGGTCAATTCGCGCTGGGCGGTCTGGCCGTGCGGGGAGTTGATTTGCAGGATCAGGGGAGACGACGGGGGCATGACCCCTGGATGATATGACGGGAGGGGGAGGGAAGGGTAGGGTCGGCGTATTCGCCCGTTTGGTTCAGGGTCATCGGATTTGGCATTTTCCCCCTACCCCGATACACCGGGAGACGGGACGACAGCCAGCGTGCGCCTCAGCCGCGCTAACGTATCAAGGCTCGCGACTGAGGGTCGTGTTCCGGCAGCTTGGGAAGATAAAGTCACCTTTTTCCGTCCTGCGGATATTGCGTGAATAAGCTATTAATTGCCGATGCAGAGTTCGACCATTGCGTTTTTGCAATCCGCATGTTAGGTATATTTTAGGATCGGGGTAATGACATGGCGTTAGGCACCGCGATTGAATGGACGGATGCGACCTGGAACCCGGTAACTGGGTGCACGAAAGTTAGCCCTGGTTGCAAACATTGCTACGCCGAACGAATGGCCCGTCGCCTGCGCGCGATGCGGCAGCCGAGATATCGCAATGGTTTCAAGGTAACGCTTCAACCGGACGTGCTCGAGTTGCCCCTCAAATGGCGTCTGCCGCGAACCATCTTTGTCAATTCCATGAGCGACCTGTTCCACCAGGACGTCCCTGATAGCTATATCCAAAAATGCTTTGCTGTTATGGAGCAGGCGTCACAGCACACATTCCAAGTGCTGACAAAGCGGCCGGAGCGAGCGGAAACAATGTCCAGAAAACTGCCATGGGCGTCAAATATCTGGATGGGCACTAGCATCGAAAATCAAGACTACGTCCACCGCGCACGCATACTTGCGAAAGTTCCAGCGGCGATCAGATTCCTCTCCATTGAACCGCTACTGGGTCCCATAGATAAATTGCCGCTCGACAAAATCGGATGGGTAATCGTAGGCGGCGAATCTGGTCCGGATGCGCGTCCAGTGGAAGAGGCTTGGATTCTGGCGATCAAGGACGCTTGTAAGAAAGCCGACGTTCCCTTCTTTTTCAAACAGTGGGGAGGGGTGCAAAAGTGCCGTGCTGGCCGAGAACTGCAAGGACGCGAATGGAACGATATGCCAACATTGAGTGGGAGCACCAATGGCGCAAGATCGGTGGCCTGAACTCTGCGAACTGTACAAATCAGATGATGGCCTACCCGTGCGAGAGGATGTCGGGATTTGGACGGTAGACAAGCTCTACTTCTGGAACAGATACATCGATATTACGACGCGAGCAATGGTCGGCCATCCTAAATGGCCGGCGGGACTCGCTTACGTGGATTTATTTGCTGGTCCTGGAATCTGCAAGCTTAGAGAATCAGGACGACGTGTTCCCGGCTCGACCTTAATTGCCGCCAATGCCCCCAAGCCGTTTGGGGTGATCCTCGCAATTGAACTTGATCCGGAACTGGCTGCGGCATTGAAGTCGCGCCTCGAAAAGACGCCTGCCGCTTCTGTCGCAAAAGTATTCCAAGGCGACTGCAGCACCGTCATCGATCAACTCATTCAGCACATCCCTGACCGAGCGCTTACACTCGGCTTTATTGACCCTGAGGCATTGAACGTCGATTTCGAAACCGTGAAAAAACTATCTGAATGCGGCCAGGTGGATCTTCTCATTCTGTTTGCCGACCGGATGGATCTCGTTCGCAATGTTGATCGGTATGAAAGAGAAAATCCCTCCGTTCTCGACAGAATGATGGGCCCGCATTCGCGTTGGCGAGAATTATGGGCGCAATTGGCAAATCGCAAACCGGATAATGTCTGCCGGCTGTTCGCAGATGAATACAAATTCCAACTCGCCAATCGGCTGGGCTACCGCGCTTTCGGAGAGAAAATCATGGAATCAGCAAACGGGCCGATCTACCGACTGATTTTCGCATCGAAGGATAAGAAGGGACTCGAGTTTTGGAACAAAGTGACCCAGAAAGATCGCGATGGCCAGATGGGCCTTCCTTTCTGAGTCAGCCAAATTCATCGGGTCCGTTGAAGGGTCGGGTTGGAGCCCCGGGGGGAATGGGAGATTCCGGGGCAAGGTCTGGCCATTTCCATACGGCGAAGCGGTATAAAGGCGGAACACATGATGCGGGCGCTCAAATCATCGTGGTGGGTGCATTTGCCGGGAATCGTCGCGGTCATGGCGATGATCGCGCTGATGGGGGCTCGACGGCCGTGGCCGGCGCGGGCGCCGGTGCACTTCGACGTGCATTGGAACGCGGATCGGTGGGGACCGCCGTGGGAATGCGCGATGTTTCCGGGGCTGGGAGCAATGATCGTTGTTTCGGGGATGACGGTGTCGGCAATGTGGGCGAATCAGGAGAAGGGAAAGAAGCGGTTCAACCTGACGTTGCCACTGCTGGTTGCGCCGCTGGGGGCGGTGACGGGAGTGCATCTGTGGTATTGGTGGAACCTGGCGGAGTTGGCCGGGACGGGCCATGCGGGCGGGGCGTGGGGATGGGTCTGGATTTGTGCGGCGATCGTGTTGGCCGCGAGCGTGATCTTGGAAATCTTTCGCAAGCCAGGGAGGCAGGCATGAAATCGCGTACCGAATACCTGACGTTCAGTTTACCGACGCGGGTGGGGTTCGAACGCATCACCGAGCAGGTGCAGCGCATCGTGACGGAATCCGGCGTCAGGGAAGGACTGGCGCTGGTCAACGCGATGCACATCACGGCCAGTGTGTTCATCAACGACGACGAATCGGGCTTGCACGAAGATTACAAGAAATGGCTGGAAAAACTGGCGCCGTTTGACGCATCGCCGAAAACGTACCAGCACAACCGGACGGGCGAGGACAATGCCGATGCCCACATGAAACGGCAAATCATGGGGCGGGAAGTGGTGGTGGCGATCACGAAAGGCAAGCTTGATTTCGGACCGTGGGAGCAGATTTTTTACGGGGAGTTCGATGGGAGACGGACGAAGCGGGTGCTGGTGAAGGTGATCGGGGAGTGATGCCGGAGGGTGCCCAAACTTCCGGGTGCCGAAGACCGGCCGGATGATTGGGGACACCCGTGACACCGTTGGCTTTTGGACGTGCTTGACGCCTCCGGGGGTTTCGTATCCAATTTTGGCCCTATGGCCAAGGCTCGGGCGATCGTGAAGCGCCGCAAGGCGGTGCGGAACATCAGGAAAATCACCAAGACGATGCAGATGATCGCCACGGCGAAATTCCAGAAAGCGCTGAAGCGGGCGGTGGGAACCAAGGCGTATTCCAAAAAGGTGCGGGAACTGGTGGCGGAGGTGGCCCGGAGCGTGGGGGACGTGACGCACCCGCTGTTGCGCCGGCCGGAGCCTGGAACCGGAAGAACGGTGGGGCTGGTGGTCATCACCAGCAATCGCGGGCTGGCCGGGGCATATAACGGAAGCGTTTTGCGGACGGCGGGGCATTTCATACGCGAGCAGGAATCGCAGGGGAAGAAAATCGAGTTGTACGTGGCAGGGAAGAAGGGCGTGAGCTATTTCAATTTTCAGCGGCGGGCGATCACACAGAGATTGGAGATCGGCGACACGCCGAAGTTCGAGGACGTGGAAAAGGTCGCGCAATCCTTCATCGATAAATTCACGGCCGGGGCTTACGATGCGGTGCATCTGGCGTACATGAACTTCCTGAGCGCGGGGTCCCAGAAGCCGGAGGTTTTGGCGTTGTTGCCGCTGGCGGGAGTGGAGCCTCCCAAGGCGGGCGCGGGGGAGCCGGGGGAATTGCGGGTCGACGCGATTTACGATTTCATTCCGGATGCGCAGACGCTGCTGGACGAATTGTTGCCGCTGACGGTAAAGACGACGATGTTCCAGGCGTTTCTGGATGCGACGACGAGCGAGCACGTGGCGCGGATGGTGTCGATGAAGAGCGCGACGGACAACGCGGACAAGATGGTGAAGTCGCTGACGATGCGATACAACCGGGCGCGGCAGAGCCAGATCACGACGGAACTGTCGGAGATCATGGGCGGGGTGGAAGCGATGAATGAGTAAAGAGCCCGCAGGGAGCAAAGCTCCCTGGGCTTTTGACGTTACGCGAGGTTGTCGGTGGCTGCGGCGGCGGGGTCTTTGGGGGTGGTCTCGGGGAGGCGGAACTGGGCGCGATAGGACGTCGGGGTCATTCCCACCAGGGCGCGAAATACCTGCGATAATTGTTTGGCCTCGGAAAATCCGGACCTGCGCGCGACCATGGGCATGGGAAGGTCGGTGCCGGAAAGAAGCTGCTTGGCCAGATCGACGCGGACGCGGCGAATCTCCTCGAGCGGGCTTCGGCCCAGGACTTTGCGGAATTTGCGTTCGAGGGAACGGCGCTGGACGGGCAGGGACAGGAGCAGTTCGCGGACGCCGATCCATTCGCCGGCATGGGCGAGGATGAAGCGAAGCGCGTTGGCCACGTCGGGATCGCGGACGGAGACGTTGTCGGTGGATTCGCGGGGAATGACGCTGGAGACCTGGACGAGGCGTTTTCTTTCAACGAGTTTCTTGTGGTTAACGAGAGCGGCCAGGAGATCGGCGGCCTCGAAGCCGACACGTTCGGCGGGGAGGGCGACGCTGCTGAGCGCGGGGCTGGCCAGTCCGCAGATGACCGGATCGTTGCCGCAGCCCAGGACGGCCACGGAACTGGGAACCCTGATGGCGGAGGAGCGGCAGGCATCGATGACGTTTCTGCCGACGGCGTCGTTGATGGTGAAAATGCCGACGGGCTTGGGAAGGGAACCGATCCACTCGCCGAGTTGTTTGAAGGCGGCGGCATCGGATTTTTCGGGGATTTCGAGGAAGGCGATTTTGGAGAATCCGTCAACCGCCAGGCGTTCGCAAAAGCCGGCATAGCGAGACTGGGAATCGACGCGACCGGGAAAACCGATGTAGGCGAAGTGTCGCATCTGCCGTTCGAGGAAATGGCTGGCGGCGAGTCCGCCGATCATTTTGTCGTCGCAGGCAACGGCCGGCAGTTCGGAGTCATCGAGGGCGAAGGAAACGCTGACGCAGGGAACGGCCAGCGACTTGAACGCATTGGCCTTTTCTGGGGACTCGATGAGCGCGATGACCCCGGCGCGCTCCAACTCGGAAGAATCGGCCGATCCGTTGTGAACGGTTCGGACATCATCGACCGGCGCGTCGACGAGAACCCAATTGGTGGTGGCGGCGAAGCGGATAATTCCCTGTATGACTCCGCGGCCATATTCGAGGTCTGTCGGAATCCCAAGCAGAATGTTGACGGATTTTTTCATGACGATTCGTCGATCCCGAATCAGGCGAGCACCGGAGAGACTACCTGATTCGACCGAGCCGATCAAATAAAAAGCCGCAAATTGGGAATCTTAATGGCGTATTTCGGGGTTAATATTACGCCGATGGCGTTGTTTTTGAGAAAATGGGGGTCCTAGGAGGGTTGTCCGATAACCAAAATGACGGCTCCGTCGAGGAAGGCGGCGGCGTATTTTTTTCGGGAGAATGGGACGCCAGGCCCATCCACCTGGAACAGTTGGCTGACGTTGCGCGGGGTCGTTGATTTCTCCCCGAACAACTGGAGGGACCCGGCCGGGGTGAGGGTGATGGCCTGGTCGGGAAGGGTGACCGGTCGCCATTTCATGCCCCGGGCCTGTTGTTCGGGCGTGGCGGGCAACATGGCGCCGACGGCGGGGTTGTCCACCAGGAGGATGTGGCCATCGGTGCGCGTGCCGTCGGTTCCGTAACCGACGACGACAACCGAATGGCCGCTGACTCGGCGCCATTGGCCGGGTGAATCGCCGTGGAGGTAATATCCGATTTCGAGCCAGGCCGTCCCGTTGGGAGCGGCGACGGCGGCCTTGATCCAATTGAGGTTGGGCGCCGGGGCAACGGCGGCATTGAGCCACCGGCGCTGGAGCGGTCGCCAGCCGGCGTACTCAAGCCTTTGGCAGACGTAACCGTGCTCCTGGACATATCGGCGTATGCCGGTCATGGCATTGGACGGGGTCGTACCGCTGTCGGGATTGGTTGACATGTAACCGGGTGAGGCCAGGGTCTTGACCAATTCGCCCTGGATGATTTCGAGGTCGCCGCCGTCGATCGGCACCAACCGATCGAAGCCGTGGGCGGCGAAGTAAACGAAGGAATCCGAGGCGCAGGTGGGAACGCAGAAGTTATCGCCGGCCACCGACAGGTCCATGCGAGGATCGCGTTGATAGAATCGCGGGGTGGAGGCGACTTTGGCGGTATAAACCGGCGGAAAGGGAAGATCGCTGGGCCGGGTCGATGGCGCGGGGCCGGCGCGGACCACGACGGTAAAGGATAGAAGAATCGCCAAAGCCGGCAAACGAAAACGCATTGGCATCTCAATATATCGGGTGGGTTGGGCTTGCCAACAAGCGACTATGGATAAGGGGCGGGCTGGGGCTGATCGCCGGGAAGCTGAAGAGCGCCGACGATTTCGCCGAGGCGGGCGACGCCGGCGCGCTGGAGGTAATCGGTCAGGCCGGCCAGGATTTTGTTGGGCGTGGCGGGATCGACGAAGAGTGCGGTGCCGACGCCGATGGCGCTGGCGCCGGCCAGCAGAAATTCCAGCGCGTCGGACCAGAACTGGATGCCGCCCATGCCGATGATGGGCACGCCCGCGGACTTGGCGACGGTGCGATAGACGCGGCTGACCAGGTGCAGCGAGATCGGTTTGATGGCCGGGCCGGATAAACCGCCGGTGACGTTGGCCAATCGCGGACGTTTAGTATTGATGTCGATGGCCATGGCGGTGAAGGTGTTGATCATGGAAATGACGCCGGCGCCGCCGTCGATGGCCGCCCTGGCGGTTTGAGTGATGTCGTCCACGTTGGGCGAGAGCTTGACGATCAACGGCTTATTCGGCAGCGCCTTCTTGACCATGGCGGTCAATTCCCTGAGTCGGGCCGGATTCGTGCCGAAGGTCAGCCCATCCTTGACGTTTGGACAGGAAACATTGAGCTCGACGGCCGAGATACAATCCAGATCGTTCATCGCGGCGCAGGTCTCGACGTAATCGCCGTAACTGTGTCCGGCCACGTTGACGATCACCGGACAGGGCATTTTGCGAATCAGCGGGACCTTTTCGACGAGGAACCGGTCGAGCCCGACGTTGGCCAGGCCGATGGCGTTGAGCATTCCGGCGCGGGTTTCGACGATGCGCGTCGGCTCGTTGCCGGGGCGTTCTTCGCGGGTGATGGATTTGGTGACGAAGGCCCCAAGCTGGGCGAGGTCCATGAAATCGGCATACTCGAACGCGTATCCGCTGGTGCCGGAGCAGGTCATCACCGGATTGGCGAGTTTGAGACCGGCGAGGTTGAGGGAAAGATCGGGCACGGGGATTCTTTTATGAAAAAGGCTCAAAAAGGCAAGATACGCCGCACGACTCGACCCAGCTCGTCGAAGTCAAGTGCGGCCGCCAAACTTATTCGTTGTTGTAGATCTTATGCCTCGGCCGGCCGCGGAGGATTTCGGCCTTTCCCCAGCTTGTGACCTGCTTGAATGCGTCGCTGTGAATAAAATTTTGGAAATCCTGTTGGGTCGCCCAGTTGCTCAGGATCAGGAATGAGCCGGGAACGGCAACGTCTTCGTAAAGATGGGAATCGACGTGGCCGGCGACGGTGTTCAAGTGGTCGATCACCTTGAGGAATCCATCCTTGAATTCGCGTTCTTTGCCGGAGATCACGTCGTAGTGCATGCCGATGGTGGTCATGATGGGGGGAAAGTAACCGAATGGGAGACGGGTGAGCAAATGGATCAGTTGATCCTTTCCGGGCGGGTGGCGGGGTAGGCGGCGGAGGCGGGCGGGTTGAGATAGCGGGCAAACCATTCATCGGATCGGCGCATGATCAAGTTGACGCCCTTGAACCACAGATCGAAATGATCGGCGCCGGGAACGAGAATGAGTTGGCTGTGATCGGGATCGGCCTGGTGAAGGTGGATGCTGTGGGTGGGACGAACAAAATCGTCGGATTCTCCATGGACGAGCAGGATGGGAGTGCTGGTGTGGGCAATGGCGGCGAGGGCGTTTTGGCGGTCGGGGTCGAAGCCGGCGAGACGTCCCATGCGACGGGTGATGTCGTGAAAGTCATCTATGGAATACATCCAGCGGTAGGCGCCGAGCATCATGGGACCGGCGTCGCTCTCGGCGTCGTGGAGAGAACTGAAAGGTTCGAGGGCGACGACGACGCGGAGGCGCGGATCGATCGCGGCCCAACAGATGGCGACGGAAGCGCCGTAGGAGATTCCGACGGCGCCGACTTCGCCGGCGATCAGGCCGCGTTGCTCCAGGGCGTCGAGGACCTGAACCATGTCGCGGGATTCGACGGCGCCGTAGCTGATGCGGTCTCCGGTGGATCGTCCGTGGCCGCGATGGTCGACGAGGATGACGCGATATCCCTGGCGGGCGAGGGCGAGGGAATAGAACTGGTAGGGCGCTTCCTCCTTGCCGTCGCCGAGTCCGGGTAGGAGGAAGACGGTTCCGCGGGGTGGCTTGGCGGGCTGATTGGAGGGGGGGTCTTGCGGGGGCGTGGCGAGGCGGACGATCGGAACGCCATGTGGAGGGAAGGAGAGGACGAGATAATCCGTGCTGGGAATGGGGTCCACGATCCAGACTGACAGCGACGCTGTTGGAGGTCCGACGTCCAGGCGAAGCTGCTGGGATACGTGGTATTCGAGAAGCATGGATTGGGGCGCGTCGAGTCCGCGGATGGCCCAATCGCGGTTCGGCGCCTGGACGAATCTGTTGGCAACGTAGCTGTTGCAGCCCGCCGCCAGCAGCGGACAGATCAGGAGGAGAAGGTTTAGGAATGGTTGCCGCAAGGTTTTCAAGGATCACCAAAGAAGAGAATTACCACAGAAGTTGGTCGGCGGTGAAGATGGGGCCGTCGATGCAGGCCAGGCGGTAGCACCAATCCTTGCCGGGCAGCGGGGGCTTGGCGGGATCGGGTTTGCGGACCCGGATGCAGCAGCTCTGGCAGGTGCCCATCCCGCAGGCCATGGCCCGTTCAACGGCGATCTGGCAGGGGATATTGCGCTGGAGAGCGATGTCGGCGACACGTTTCATCATAGGCTCGGGTCCGCAAGTGTATATGACGGGTTGAAGACCGGCTCGGGAAATTTCCGGAGCCAGGCGGTTGTCGAGGAAATCTTCCAGCGCCTGGGTGACCAGGCCTTGGAAGCCCAGGGAGCCATCATCGGTGCAGAGGATGGCGGGGACATTGTGGGGAGCGAACTCGGCAACTTCGTATTGTCGCGAGCCGACGGTCAAGGGCATCAGATCGCGGCAAACCGCTCCGGCGAAGGCGACGGTTGGGTGATCGGTCAATCGCGACGCCAGATAAACCGTGGGAGGAATTCCTACCCCCCCGCCGACGAGGATCGCCAGTTGACCGGGAGCGGGCAGGTTGAAGGCGTTGCCGAGCGGGCCGAGGATGTCCAGAGAATCGCCGGCATCCAGGCTGGCGAGGTATCGGGTTGCCAGTCCCACCTGGCGGAGGATGATGTCGATCCGGTCGCCGCGCCGGCCGGCCAGGGAAAACGGGCGGCGGAGAAGGGCCAGAGGCTCGGTCAACTCGGGGTCGTGAATTTGAACGGCCGTTCCCGGCGACCAGGCGATTTCCGGTGGTTCAGCGTCGTGTTTGGAAACGTCGTAACCTGAAATTTGTATGAATTGCCCCGGGCTTGTCGGCGGAAAATGGGGCACGTCAAGCACCAGCCGGTAATGATCGCGGCAAAGCCGGGAGTTGGCGGTCACTTTGGCGGTGAATTGGTTTGCGGTGGGAATCATCCGGCGGGATTGTGAGGCAATGTGATCTGAATCTCAACGAGGGGGAGAAAAAGATTTCAGGAAAAAACCGCCCGCGTAAAAAAAGACTTCCGGAGGGGTGGCTCCTATCCACCTCCGGAAGTAGGCCACGGCTTTCAAGCCGCTAATTCACAAAGTTGGATCGCCCAAAAATGGCGACGAGGCGACTATAACCGTGGCCTTGGAGGCTGTCAATTGACGCGAACCCGCGCAAGTCGAACATTTTTGGATTATAACCCAATTATCAACAACATGTTGTGGAAATTCCCGTTTGAACGCCATCGGTTGTATCTTGTGTTGAATTGGATGGTTTTTTTTGCGTTTTTCGACACGTCACTACACTGCCGGCACTGAGAATTGAGGCTGAGAACGGAATGGAACGCGTTGACGCGGCTATCGGGGTGGTGAAAAGGCTTGGGCGCGTTCTGATTTGTCAGCGCAAGACCGACGATACGTTGGGGGATTTTTGGGAATTTCCCGGCGGCAAATGCGAGACGGGGGAGAGCCTTCAGGAGTGTCTGGCGCGGGAACTGATGGAAGAGGTGGCCATCAAGGCCCGAGTGGTCCGGAAGTTGACGCCGATCGAGCACGACTATCCGGATGTCTGCGTGAGGTTGCATCCGTTTCTGTGCGAACACGTTGAGGGAGAGGCGATGGCCATCGAATGCCAGCGGACGAAATGGGTGGAGGCGTCGGAATTGTCGGGATACCAGTTTCCACCGGCCAATGAGTCGCTGCTGGAGGAGGTCGTGCGGGCGATGAATCGGACTTGATGCATTGCCAATCGGCCGTTTTTGCGTTTACACTACCAAGGCCATGGTGGATTCCGCCCTCGCCAGCATCGCGGATTATGCCGATGCCCTGATTACCACCCGCAAGGCGCGCAACGGGTTGATCCTGATCATTCTGCTGATGCTGCTGTTTCAATTGGGCCTATTTTTCGCGGCCCGCTACAAAATTCAGGTCGACGGCTGTTCGGCGAAGCTGGATTTCCTCAAATACGCGGTCGGCCTGACCGATTTTCTGGGTCTGGCGGCGCCGATCGTGCTCGCGTTGGTTCTGCTGCTCATGGCGCTGGTGATGCTGGTTGGCCGGTTGCTGGGCGTTGCCCGGGTGATTTGGGCGTTCGTCGGCTGCATCGTGCTGATCACGCTGCTGTTTCCCTGGCAGGCTTTTTTGATGAACCAGACGTTCACGTCCACGGAATTCAAGATCCCCGGAGTGTTGTACACCTGGTCGGAGCTTGTGCAGCGAGCGCGGGTCCATCCGCCGGGGGCGATGCGGGCGCTGTTGTATTGGGCGCGATTCGTGGGCTGGCCGGCGGTGGCGCTGGTGCTGGTGGCGATGATCCATCACCAAAGCGGGCGGGGCCTGCGCGCCGCGTTTGGTAAGACGCTCCCCGCCGGCGCGGCGGACCAACCGACCGGGGCCGGGTTGTAACGCCATGCGGGAAGAGCGCGGGAAACTCAGCGGCGATTGCGCGATCGACGAGCTTTACACCCTTTGGGGAATGATCGTCGGCGACGTGACGGTCGTCGACGAGGGGAAACTTTATCTGCGCGGCAGCATTTACGGCGATCTGACCGTCGAAGACGGCGGGAGGGCGCATATCTTCGGAAATCTCCAGGGTTCGCTGATCGTCAAACGCGGGGCGAAGGTCGTCCACAGCGGCATCGTCGGCGGCGACATCCTCAACCGCGGGGGACGAATCTTCATCGACCTGGGCGCAAAAACCATGGGAAAGATCAAAACCAAAGCGGGAGAGACCACTTTCGAGCAGGTGCGGAAGTTTCTGGACGATTGAATCTTTGCGATTTCTGACGCCGGTGATTACCTTGGGCCGCATGCCGGTGGAAAAATGGTCGGATTCCGTCGTCGTGGTGCACCTGGGCGATGACCCGCGCTTTTCCGAGGAAATGGAGGCGGCGTCGGCAATGACGCCCCCCTGCCACAGCGGCGTTCTGGATTTCTCCGCCATTCATTACGTCAATTCCTCGAACATCGCGTCGCTGCTGCGGCTTCGCCGCCAAATCCACGACCTGAATGGAAAGCTGGTCCTGTGCAACGTCGGCAACCCGGTATGGACGACGTTTCTGATCACCGGCCTGGACAAGATTTTCGAGTTCACGGAGGACGTCCCGACGGCGCTGGCGACGATACAACTCCATGAGCCGGACAAGACGCGGTAGGCAAAGCCTCCGCAGCGGAATCTGAAGGCGCAATGATTCGGGGCGTCAAGCGGCGGGTTCGGTTAATCCCCAGCCAGTTTTCGCAAGTCTGAAGCGACGGCGTCGATCACGGCGGGCCAGTCGCCGGCGGACGTTTGGCGATAGAGCCGCATCGTGGGATACCAGGGCGTTTGCGGGCCGTGCAATCCCCAGCGGAAGTCGACGACGAAGGGAAGCAGGGTCCAGACGGGCTTGCCCAGTGCGCCGGCGAGATGAGCGACGGCGGTGTCGGCGGAGATCACCAGGTCCAGATGTTCGATGAGGGCGGCGGTTTCGGCGAAATCGTGCAGCGAGGCGGTGAAGTCGATGAGCCGGGGGAGCGGCGGCGCGATCTCGGCTTTCTGGTTGTCATTGGATTTCTGAAGGTTGAAGAAGGCGACGTTTTGCGCTTGGGCGAGTGAAGCCAACAACTGGGGATGGATGGAGCGATTGGCGTCGTTTTTGTGCTTGGGGTTTCCCGCCCACGCCAGGCCGACGCGAAGTTTCGTCCCCGGCGGCGTGGCGGCCTGGACACGAGCGAGCCATGATTTTCCCAGCGACGGATCGACGCGAAGGTACGGAATCTGGGCCGGAATGGTCTGCATCGTCGTTCCCAGCGCCAGCGGCAGGCTCATCATCGGGACGTGCCAGTCATAACTCGGCACCGGATCGGTGAGCGCGTACGCCAGGCGGACCCCGGCGGATTTCTCCAGGAGGGATTTAAGCGGCCAGGGACAATGAACGATGACGCGCGCTCCGCGGCGGGCGAAGAGGTCGGCGTAGCGCACGAACTGAATCGTGTCGCCGATGCCCTGCTCGCAGTAGAGCAGGATCGTCTTGCCGGCGACGTCGGGACGGCCGGTGGGCTCCAGGCCCCATTGGCGCAAGACGTCGCGGCGGACGTTGTCGCTGAACGTTTCGCAATCCCATCGCGATTCGTACTGGAGCCAGCCGTTCTGGTAATCGCCCAGACTGATAAGACACATGGCCCATTGTCCGCGGGCCTCGGTGCAAAGCGGGTCCGCCTCGAAGCCGCGGCGCCAGACGTCGGTGGCATCTTCGAACCGCCCGGCGGCTTTGAGGCCGTCCGCCAGCACCCGCACCGTTTCCGAGTTTACCTTGCCGGTGGCGCGGATTCGGCTGAAAACCGTTTCCTCGGCCGCATCAAGCTGCTTGTCCCGGCAAAGGGCCATGACCAGATCGTGATGCGTGCCCTGGCCGTTCGGGTCCAGTTGCAGTGATTTTCGCAAGCCCTCAATGGCCTGCGGCAGATCGCCCTTTTTGCCCAGGCTGGTGCCAAGGCGATGCCAGTGCTCGGCAGAATCCGGCCGCATCTCGATGGTCCTTCGGCGAGCGGCGATGGCGCGGTCCCAATCCTCGAGCCGTTCGCAAGCCAGGCTCAGGTTCGCCCAGGCGTCGACATGGCTGGGATCGATTTCGACGGCCCGCTGGAAGACGTCGCGCGCCTCGGCCAGACGATTGGCCTCTCCCAGGCAGACGCCAAGGAAGTTGAGAACCGTGACGTTATCCGGCGCCAGCGCCAGGATTTGCCGATAGATATTCTCAGCCTCGGCCAGCTTCCCAGCGGACTGGAGTTGTTGGGCCAACTGAATGGCGCGATCGATGCTCAAGGCGGCCATGGATGGATCGTATCTTACCACGCGGGTTTGGATTGCCGATTGAGGCCGGCGCGATATCCTTTGGGGCATGGAAATCCGGGCCATGACGGCGGGCGATCTGGAGGCGCTTCGGGACATCGACGCGACGGTCGAATCGTCGCAATATCTGCACGTCGAGCGGGCCGGCGAGGGGCTGGCGTTCGGGTGGAAAACGGAATTGCGGCCGCTACGGGAAAAACGGACGCATCGGCACGCGCTGGACGACGAGCGGGAGTTTGCGATCAAGCAGATTGTCGCCGGCGCCGAGGAGGGCGTCGCGCTGGTGGCGGAGCACGAAGGCCGGCCGGTGGCGACGGCGGCGGCCATGCCGGACCGCAGCGCTGGGGTCCTGCGGCTGATCGACCTCCGCGTGGATTTTGATTTTCGACGGCAGGGATTGGCATCGGCGATGTTGTTCCGGATGATCCAGGAAGCGCGGCAGAGCGAGCTGCGCGCGGTGATGGCCAAATCGCCGGCGGATGATTTTCCGGCGCTTCAGCTTCTGGGCAAGCTCGGCTTCGAGCCGGCGGGCCTGGACACGCATTACCATTCCAATCACGACCTGGTGAAGGAATCGGTGATCCTTTTTTTCTATCTCACCTTGAACTAAGGGATTCATGAGCGAAGAAACGCAACGTGATCCGGGCGGCGAGGAATTCGATCCACACGACATTGCCCGGCGGGTAAGTCTGATCGGCGCGGAAGAGGCGGCGGTGGTGCTGGAGTTCCTGCCGACGGAGGTGGCCGCGCCGGCGGTGGAGCACCTTGCACCGCAGGCGGCGGGCGAAATCCTGCGGCGGATGGATCCGGGGCGCGCCGGCGGGCTGATTGGGCGGATGGACCGGCAGGCGGCGACCAACGTCCTGTCGGCCATGGCGCCGGACGACCGCGTCGATTTGCTGAGGCATTTGAAGCCCCAAGTCCACGATGCACTGGTGCGGCAACTGGGAGCGGCACAGGCGGCGGAGACCCGGCAACTCGAGCAATATCCCCCCGGCACCGCCGGTGGGATCATGACCACGCAGGTCACCTGCCTGCACAAGGATTTCACGGTCGAGCAGGCGATCGCCGAGCTGCGCCGCATCCATCAGGAGCTGGGGCAGATGTTCTACGTTTACGTCGTGGACGAGCAGCGACGATTGCTGGGCGTGTTGTCGATGCGGGACCTGATCCTGGCCCGGCCGGACAGCACGCTGGAGCGGATCATGATTCCGTCGGTCAAAAGCGTTCCCGCGACGATGGATCAGGCGGAGGTGGCCCGGCAGATGCGATCATCGAAGTTCCTGGCGTTGCCCGTCGTGGATGCCGAGGGACGATTATGCGGGCTGATCACCCTGGACGACGTGGTCGACGTCATGCAGGAAGAGGCCACCGGCGAGGTTCAGCGCATGTTCGGCGCCGGGGCCGAGGAACGATTGAGCAGCCCGTGGCAATTCAGCTTCTCCAGGCGCATCGGGTGGTTGCAGGTGAACCTGGCGACGGCGTTTCTGGCGGGGCTGGTGGTGGCGATGTTCGGCGGAACGATCAGCCATTTATCGGTGCTGGCGATCTATATCCCCATCGTGTCGAGCATGGGCAGCAATGCCGGGGCGCAGGCCATGTCGGTGGCGATCCGCGGCATCACGCATGGCCACACCGACCGCAAGCTCCTGGCCCACGTCCTGGCTCGGGAAACGATCGTGGGCGCCCTCAGCGGCGTGGTCATCGGCGTCACCACCGCGCTGATCGCCATCGCGTGGCAATACCACCACGGAATCGCCCTGGGCATGGTCGTCGGAGCGTCGCTGATCGTCACGCAAACCCTCGCCTGCGTCAGCGGCGCGGCGATCCCGTTCGTCATGCGCCGGCTGGGATTCGATCCGGCCCAATCCGCGACGATCTTTATTACCACCATCACGGACGTGGCGGGGTTCGCGTGTTTGCTGGGGCTGGCGACGCTGTGCGCGGGATGGATGAGGTGAAACAAATTCGGAATTCGAATCCCGGCGCGCCGGGACAAATTCAAAATCCAAAATTCGAATTTCAGATTTCGAATTTGATTCGAATTTCGAGTTTCCCTGGTGGCCCGTGATAATTGAAATGCCGCCTTTGATCGGTTAAGATAGAGGGTGTTGCGGCGATGGATCGCCGTCGTGTGGGCTTTAACGGGAGCCAAGTCATGGACGACCTAT
>JBEKKC010000022.1:0-34853 GCA_050010915.1 Tepidisphaeraceae bacterium
AAAAATGGCTGGGGCGTCAGCCGCCCACGTGCTGAGCAAGTGAACCCTTATTTTTTCGCCAATGCCCAAACGCTCACCGGGAAGTCAGGCTCATTCCGTAGTGAATGCCAGGGGCGATATGCCGGCCATTTTCGCCAATTCGCTCGGACGCATCGGCGATTTCCCCAGGAATACGTCTGAATGCCGTCCATCGGAAAGCCGCACTCAGCCAGAAAGTACTGCATGCCCAGAGGCGTCCATCTGGTGCAGTCCACGGGGTGCCCGTGAATCTTCACCAGAAACGGAGTGCTTACCAGAAAATGTCCGCCAGGCTTTAGCATTTGATGCACGTTCCGCCCCGCCTTATATGGCCACAATAGATGCTCGAAAACCTGCTCAGCAATGATGAGATCGAACGATTCATCCAAGAGGGCCGCGCACAGGTCGTACTCTGGATAGTTCGCCAACCGGTACTTCTTGAACGGGTACAGTCCTCCCCACTCGTCTCCGGAAATTTCCAGAACGCTCAAATTCTCGGGCCTCAGCGATTCCACCAACTCGCGGCAATGCCGGTTCATTACGACGCGAAGCCATTGCGGGGACCAAAGCTTTCGGCGGATCCACGGAACGCCCGGGAGAGCCTTTACAAAATTTTCCCACCCAGGGGCGCCCGCTACAGGGAGAGTGTTAAAATGGGGGGGGGGGGCGTGTTGCATATTCAAAACGGGATTCAATCCAAGCCAACTCCACGACCATCGCGAGCCGCTTTTTACAATCTTACGCTTTTTCGACCTTCGTTCAAATGGAGCGGGCACTTCCGCGTTAGGCACGCGATACCAGGGCGTCATTCTCCGGTCCGATAGTCATGCAGTTCTATGAAATCGCCTCCCCATCGGCGTGGCCCGGTGGAGTGCCGCTTCCGGGGGCGACGCGGACACCGGGTTGAAGTGAATTGGCGGCGAGGAAGGAATTGGTGGAATCGGCCGGTTCGGGCATGGATGCGGCGAGCATTCGCAGTTTCTCGGAATCAGAGCCTGCGGGCTCCTCCGGAGTTTGATCGCCGCGCGCTATGCGAATCGCGTACGCCAGCGCCTCACGCTCGATCAGCAGCACCAGCGCGCCATACACAACGGTTCCCACGGCACAGGAGAGGATGAAACTGAAGATGAGGTGCAGGTGCGGTGGCAACATCCGCAGCGCGGCGAACATGGACGCGCAGGAGACCGCGGCGCAAACCGCCAGCCGCGCCAATTCCCGCCAGACCGACCCCAGCCCGACCGCGATTCGCTTGGTGCCTGCCCTGAGGGTTGCGCCGGCGACGAAGTATCGGGTGACGCTCCAGCAGGTCGCCAACCCCACCAATTCCCATCGCCGCGCCACCAGGAGGACCGGAACGAAGATAACGAGATTCACTGCCGCGGACTTGAAGATCGCACCGCTAATCCCCAGGGCAAGGCACAGCATATACCCGATCGTCAGTAACGCGCCGGCGGGAATGGCCCAGGCGGTGATGCGGAGCAGGGAACCGGAGGCGACCCAATCGGGCCCAAGCACGAGGGCCACGATCGCCCGGCTGTTGGCCCCAACCACCGCCGTCATCCAAAGCGAAACCAGCATCAACGTCACCGTCAATCGCCCGAAATGCACCTTGAGATTCCGTGGATTGGCAATGCTTCGGCAGAGCAGCGGATACGCGACGCGCTGAAATGCCGCCATGATGTTTTGCGCAAAAAGCTGCTGGACCTGGACCGCTTTGCCCCAGAGTCCAACGGCCCATTCGCCGCCGAAGGAACTGATGATGGCGCCGATGATGCTTCCCTCGACCGACCAAACGTACGAGGCGGCCGATATCGGAGTGCCCAGCTTCATATATCGCTTGGCGACCGTCCAAGACCCATGTGAAGGCCATTTCAACGGGACCTTGAATTGCAGCACGATGTTGGCGGCAATCTGCCCGATGAGAAGCTGAAGCGCGATGGCGTAGACGCCCCAGCCCGCCATGGCAAATCCAATTCCCGCCAGCGCCGAGGAGACCGACAGGACCACGTTCTGCCGGCTTTCGGCCGCGAATTTCAGGTTGCGATTGAGGCTGGCGAGCTGGACGGCATAAGTGCACGTCAGCATGTTGGTGACCGCGACGATGATCGCCACCTTCCACAATCGCGGATCGGCGTAGTGATGCGTAAGAAACATTCCCGTGACAACCGTGACCACGCCGTACAGCGCGTAAATTGCGCCCTCAAGCAATATCGCCGTATCAACCAGGACTCGATCTGAAAACCCCTGAATTTGCACGAGCGATTGCGGGACCGCGAAATCTCCCATCGCCATAACGAAGCCCGTGTAGATGAAGATCAGCAGATAAGCCCCGTTTTCCTTCGGGCCGACGAATCTCGCCATGACCACTGTGCCAAGGATGCGCATCACCTGAGCCAGCATGGAACTGGACACCAGAAGCATCTTGTCGGAGAAAATCCGCACGGTGGGAACTTACACCTTCCGCAGGCTTTCCAGGTCTCTTCCATGCAGCGACCGCCCGCGTCGCCGCAGGAATTCCACCAACTCCGTCCGGGTTTGCGGTAAATCACGGCTCGGCACGATATCCGCCTCCGAGATCGGACGCATGTTCCGGGTGTGCGTTTGGATCCTTTCTGCCGCCGGATGCCCGTCAATGTCCTTGAGTGATTTGGTCATCGACCATTTCGGATAGTGCGACTTGAGGCTGGCCAGATTACCGATATGGCAAATGTGGTCCCGCTTGCGGTTCTCGTCCGCATGCTTCCATTTTGCCTTTTTTTCCGACCTGGCCGCGTCCAACGCAATTCAATCCAATCCTAGCAGGCACTTCAATTCCCTTCAATTCCCACCCGCGAGCCTGCCCGGGGGATTCGAGGCCTTCGCCGCGTCGCGCAGCAGTTCCATTATCACCCGTGCCGTCGCCTCGCTCGTCAGCCTCCTCTCAAACAACTCGCCGGCCGCCCGGCCCATGCGCAGGCGAAGTTCCTTATCGGCCAGCAATTCCTCCAGCGCTGCCGCGGCCGCCCGAACGTCCTTGGGCGAAACCGTTCTGCCCTGCACCCCATCCTCCAGCACATCGCACAGTCCGCAATCGCTGCAACAGATAACGGGCTTTCCCGCCGACATCGCTTCCAGGTACACCACCCCGCACGGCTCTTCCCAGCCCACCAGCATGAAAACGTCCGACCAAACCATCTCCTGAAGCACACGCTGGTGATCAAGGGAACCCAGCAGCTTGATGCGATCCCCCAGATTCGCCTTGGCCATCGCGGCCTCGATGGCCGGCCGCTCATGTCCCTCGCCACCGATTCGCAGAACGGCGTTGGGGAATTTATCGGCGACCGACGCGAATGCCTCGATCATCACCGGGATTCCCTTGCGCGCGTAAAAAATCGCGGCACTGAACACAACGACTTTCCCTTCCAGTTCGGATGGCCGTGGTGTTTGCCGCACTTGCTGCCCAAGCCGTCGCGTTCCGTTATAGAGGGAAACCGTCCGCACCCCCGGAGCGATCTTCGCCAGCGCATTGCACATGCGATTGGAAACCCCCGCCATCGCCCACGCCCCGGCGGCGACGCGCTCAAACGCCCGCCTCCGCCCGGGATGTTGTTCGCACGATTCGATCGACCCGAAATCGTGGTCCTGCACGACGTAGGGCAGTCCATATTTCTTCTTGAGCCGTACCGCCAACGTTCCGCACGGCACCGTGTGATGGACGAAGACCACGTCCGGACGCCAGCGCTCGATCTCGCGCCCCAGCCGGCCCCGAATCGTCCACCACCCCAGGCGGCACGCCATGCCCGGTCTTCCGTGCCAAAGCCGCTCGATCGGCCCCACCGAGTAAAAAAACCAGCGAGGATATTTAACCCCCACGCCGCCATCCCAAACATGTTCCGCGGGGCATTGCGCAAACGCCTGGGCCGAGCGAAATCTGCCGAGCAGCGGCGGAATCCAACTCGTCGGCGACACCACCAATACCTGCGCCCCCGCGGCAACCAGCGACCGGGCCTGTTCCAGCGCCCAGACTCCCATCATCGGCAACGTCGGCTTGGGAAAATAGTCCGTCAGCATCAAAACGCGCAGCGGCCGACCGTTCAGCAAGGCTTCGGGGCAGGCGGACGATACGATCTCTTGACTGGTTTCCATAGGCCTCAAATGGCAATGCCCGCAGGCGGGAATCGCCGAAATCATAATAACCCCCGCGATCGCCTATCAAGCCGGGATCATTCTCCTTTTATACCTTCCGCAGGCTTTCCAGGTATCTTCCGTGCAGCGACCGCCCGCGCCGTTGCAGGAACTCCACCAGAAACTTCACCCGTGGATTCAAGCCGTTCAGCGTGTCGAATTCCGCCATCGCCCGCGCCAGCGGTTTGCGGCCGTAAAACAGACGCCGGCAAGCCTCCTCCAACTGCTCGATTTCCTCCAGCGAAAAACCCGCGCGCTCCAGCCCCACCCGATTCAAGCCCCGAACCTGGTCCGCGCCATCCACCTTCACGTACGGCGGAACGTCGTGGTGAATCCTCGCCGCGCCCCCGATGTACGCATGTTCCCCGATCGTTACGAAGTGATTGACTCCCGCCCCACCCATCATGTTCACGTGGCTGGCACACTCCACGTGCCCTGCGATCATGACGTTGTTCGCCAGCACGCATTCATTGCCAAACTGGGCATCGTGCCCGATATGGCTGTTGGCCATCAGCAGATTGTTGTCGCCCACCCGCGTGCATCCATCCGGCCCGGTGCCGATGTGGACCGTGACCCCTTCGCGGAAGACGTTGGCGTTGCCGATCTCCAGGTGCGTCGGTTCATCGCGGTATTTCAAATCCTGCGGCGTGTCCCCAATCACCGAATTGGGATGAAAAATATTGTTCCGCCCGATCCGGGTTCGCCCCACGATCACCACGTGGCTCAGTAGCCGGCACCCCTCCCCCAGCACCACGTCCGCCCCCACCCGGCAAAACGGCCCGATCTCCACGTCCGACGCAATGCTCGCCTTCGGATCAATGATGCTATGGGGAGAAATCTTTGTCATTGGTCATTTGTCATTTGTCATTTGTGGGGCCGATTGATTTCAGGTAGGCGTTGAGTTTAGGGCCGAGTTCTTCGATCAGGGGCTTTAGATTTGTGACTTGGGCCGTTGTCAGCAACTGCCTGCGATAGGCTCGCCGGAGCCAATGACGGGCTTCGAAAAGCGAAGCTCGCGCCATGCGGGCAAAACGTCGATTGTCCTGATAGGCGCCGCGCCCGCTTCCTTCGGCGATGTTCGCTCCCACTGAATCGACCGCCCTCACCAATTGCCCCCCCACCGTGTTCCGCGCAAAAGCATTCCATTTCTGTACCATGGGCCAAACTTCGTCAGCCAACTTCTCCGCCAACGCATACACCCGCAATTGCTCGAATCCCCGACTTTTCATCATCAAGCCTCAAAAGCACATGGCGAGTGACCAATGACCAGTGACAAATGACCAATGACCATCCTTAAATTGGCTCCGCATCTACCAGCATGAATTTAATGTCCGCCTCCGCCGCCAGTTTCTCGCCCACGAACGCCTTGCACCTCACGTGCCCGGTGCGGCTCTTGACGCGAACCGTCACCGCCTCCAGCAGCAATTGATCGCCGGGAACCACCGGCTGACGCATCTTCACCTTGTCCATGCTCAGAAGCACCGCCAACTTGCCCGTGTGCTCCAGCTTCTGGCTCAGCAGCAAACCGCCGAGCTGTCCCATCGCCTCGACGATCAGCACGCCGGGCATGATCGGCGTGCCGGGATAATGCCCCTGGAAGAAAATGTCGTTGAACGTCACGTTCTTGATCCCGACCGCCTTTTGGTCGCCCACCAGCTCCAGCACGCGATCCACCAGCAGCATCGGATACCGATGCGGCAAAATCCGCTGAATTTTCCGGATGTCCAAGGCCGCGTCGCGGTGAACCATTGACGCCCGGTCCAGCGTTTCCTCCTGTTGCAACAGCCGCCGCACCATCATGTGGTTCAACTCGTGCCCGCTCTTGTGAGCGACCAGCCGCCCGTACACCCGCCGGCCCAGCAAATACAAATCCCCGATCAAATCCAAAACCTTGTGCCGGGCACACTCGTCGGCAAAGCGATATTCATTGTCGATCGGCCCGTCGGGCGAGATGACCAGCAAATCCCGCGGCGTCAAATGAACGCCCATCCCCCGCGCCTGCAATTCGTGGGCTTCGTGCTCGAATACCCACGTCCGCGCCGGCGCGATCTGCGTCGCGAAGTCCGTCGAATTGCTCCCCGTCAACGTGCATCGGCAAATTTGCCGGCCCAGCGGCGCGCCGGCCTCGAATTCATACAGAATCTCCAGGTGATCGCTGGGACCCGGCAATGCCGCCAGGGCCGCATCCCCATTGGAAACCTGCTCCGGCCTGCGGATCACCAGCGGATTCAACGCCGCGCTCTGCTCGACGATCCCCGCCTCTTCCAGCAGTTCCACGAACGGCCGGCTCGACCCATCGCCCGCCGGCAATTCTCCCGCGCGCCCGCCCGTCACCCGCACGATCGCATTGTCCACGCCCATCCCGCTCAGCGCGGCCAGGCAATGCTCCACCGTCTCCACCAGCAGCGTGCCGTTCCTCAGGCACGTTCGCCGCGGACGCTTCAGCACGTTTTGAATCATCGCCCGGATCGCCGCCGTCTTCCCATCCTGCTCGCGGATAAACGTGATCCCCGACCCCGGCTCCGCAGGCGAAAGCGTCACCGTCGCCGGCTCACCCGAGAACAGCCCCCGGCCGGAAAGACTCACCTCCCGACCAATCGTCTTTTGATGTTCCTGCTCCATTGAAATATCCGCGCCAACGGCGCAACTTTCCAGTATACCCTTTTCCGCACAAACATGAACCTGCCCGGGGCCAGCCCCATCCCACGTTTTTTACGCCAAGTCCGAATTTCGGACTCAGACGGCTGGGGTTAGAGAGGATGAGCATGCACGGCTAATCCAACTTCCGCGGTTGAAGCTGAAAATAGCCGTTTGCGACCATTGAATGCCCGCTACGGGAGCGCGGAGAGCGAATCGTTTCGGCGATCGCCCCGGACAGTCCAAGCTTGCAGGGGGCGAGTTGGACGTCCACAGAGCCCTCCTTCTTCAGCGTAAGCCAGCCCCTATATCCCAGGCCGACCAGCAACGCAACCGCAAGCGGCGAACCAGTTCGCCCGAAGGAGCCGCCTTCGCGCCGCCTTCGCGCCGCCATTGCAAAATGGACGCCGGCTAGATAATATATTACACCTCTGGGGCGCAGGGGTGTAAGGATGCCCGCAGACGTCAGGGCCGCGCCAACCAGATCCCGATTGTCCGAAGGCACCCCCCATGCTTTGCGACAAGAAAATCGTCGTCGTTCTCCCGGCATACAAAGCGGAAAAAACACTGGCGACGACGTACCGGGAAATCCCCAAAGACATCGTCGATGAAATCATCCTGGTCGACGACGCCAGCACCGACGATACGGTGAAAGTGGCTCGGGAACTTGGGCTGCGGACATTTGTTCACGCCAAGAATCTTGGTTATGGCGCAAATCAGAAAACTTGTTATGCGGAGGCTTTGGCGTTGGGCGCCGACATCGTCATTATGCTCCATCCGGATTATCAGTACGATCCGCGATTGATCCCGGCAATGGCGGGCATGGTTGCTTCCGGCATTTACGACGTCGTGCTTGCCTCTCGCATCCTCGGCCAGACTGCCCGAAGCGGAGGAATGCCGATGTATAAGCTTTTCTCCAATCGGCTGCTGACGATGTTTCAAAATCTGCTTATGGGCACAAAGCTCTCGGAATTTCATACCGGATATCGCGCATTCTCGCGACGTGTGCTCGAGGGATTGCCTCTGCTGGGGAATTCCGACGATTTTATCTTCGACAACCAGATGCTGGCTCAGGCCGTTGCCCTGGGATTCAACATCGGTGAGATTTCCTGTCCGACGAAATATTTCGCGGATGCCAGCTCGATCAATTTTCACCGCTCGGTCATCTACGGAATCGGCGTGGTTTCCACGAGCGTGAAATATCGATTGTGGAAATGGGGACTGCGGAAATACACGATCTTCTCCGATTCGCCCACGGTCCGGCTTAGATCGCACTATTACGCGTCTGCCGTGGGCAACGAAGCCTCCGGCGCGGGTGCCGGCTTGCAGGAGGTCAAATGACGCGCCGATCGGGGAGCGCGGCTTGCGACCGTTCCGCGTCGTCTCCAAAGGAAATCGCCATTCTGGCAACGATCCTTTTCGCCTTCCTCGTGGTTAATCTCCTCACCGCGTCACGCTCCCCGGTCGTTTGGAGGGACGAGGTCTTCTTCGCGGACCCCGCCATTAATCTGGCGACGGGCCACGGCTTTACTTCGACAGCTTGGCCTGACCAGCATAGCGACGAATTCTTTGCCGAGAATGTGCCGCTCTATTCCTTCATCCTCAGTTTCTGGATCAGGGCATTTGGGATCGGTCCGACATCGGTTCGATCGATCAGTTATTTCTATATGGCCGGCGCCGCCTTGATGATCTGGCTTGGATTGGCCAGGACAGGTCTGGTGAAAAGTTCTTTCTGGCGATTGGCGGCGATCACCACCATTCTTCTGAGCTACGAGGTTACATTTTGCTATCGAAGCGCTCGTTATGACGCCCTGGGCATTCTCTTCCTGTCGATCCTCTTCGTCGGATTTACGATCCCGGCGCGATGGGCCAGATTCGCCGTCGCGCTTATCTTCGGATCGCTGCTGCCCCTGGCCGGATTGCAACTGGTCATCTTCGCGGGGGTCATATCGGCGATTATCGGTTGGTTTCTTCGCGGCCGCAGCCTGCAATATATGGCATTGCTGTTCGTGGGTATTTTCGTGGGCATGGGCACATTGGGTTTGGTCTACTGGCACAAAGGCGTATTGGTTCCTTTCCTGAAGATGCTTTTGCGGCTCTCGTCATCGCGGACCACTTCACATTTTGCAGTTTCGACCGCGATCATCGCCAAGCTCTCCCTATGGACGGGAATTTTATGCTCGCCAACCTTGCTCGTCGGTCTGACGTTAATCGTGGGTCTGCTGTGGGCGCAGCGTCGGACCGATCGGCGCAGTTGGCGATCGCCGGCGTTGTTTGGGCTTGCCGGCGGGATGCTTGCACCGCTGGGCATGTCAGTTGTCTACGACTTTCCAGTGTACTACGTTTGGATGGGATCGATTCCGTTGATTTTGATGGCCGCGGCGACCGTTGATGGGCTGCAACGCAATCGGCTCGCAAGATCCGCAGCGTGGGCGACTGCCGCCGCAATGACCTTGATCGCGGCGCTAGGACTGCCCCTCAGACTGCTGGTGACGCTGGTGGAATGGCAGCGTCGCGACTATGCGCCGGTCCAGTGGTTTGTGATGCAGAACGTCGACGCCGAAGACCACGTAGCCGCCGATTTCGCAGCGTACTATCCAGTAAAGCTGCTGGCCGCCGATTGCTACCTGCCGACGCACTTTTCCGCAATGAGCGATGCCGAGAAGGCGAAGATCAACGTCTTAGTGTTTGATACCGCGAACATAGAAGGAGTCTTTTCCACCTACGGCAACCACTGGGTTGCTACGGCCACAATGGCAAACCCACCCTCGCAGCCTTTTCTCGGCTTTATGCGGTATTCCAGTGATCAAACGGGTTATCATTTGACGGTTTTCCGGCGAAGCGGTTTGCCGCGACGGTCGGCCGCCGTTCGCCAATGATCGGTTTGATCCTTTCGAATAACTCCGCGCCAGGATGTACCGGCTGAGCCCAAGGCTTCCGTGGTCGAAGCCTCCAAACCCAAATCCCACCCCCGGGATTGCAAACAAAATCCAAATAATGCACTGTTATCTGTCCAGTATGAAACAGGCATTCGTTTGCATCCTGGCCGTTCTGGCGCTGTGCCTTGGCGCGACGGCCCAAACCACCCGGCCAATCCTCCAAATCCACAAAGTCGTCATCATCGGCGTTGACGGCCTTCGGCCAGACCTGGCGCTCCGCGCCAATACCCCCAACCTCCATGCCCTGATCAACGCCGGCAGCTTCTCGTTTTGGGCCAGGACCACCGCCGAATCGGCCATGCTTCCAAGCTTCACGCACGGCCCCGACGACCCCCGCAGCCGCCAAATCCCCTGGATCGCCGTCGGCCCCGGCATCCGCCGCGGACTCGATCTCACCCTCTACGGCGATTTGGTCATTAACACCGAAGACACGTTTTCAACCGCCGCGTACCTCCTCGGCATCCCCATCATCCAGAAGGTGGATGGGCATCCGGTGCTCCAGATCATCGACCATACGAACGAGGAGCTACTGCGCGCGGCGCCGTAGCCAAATTCAATGCTCAAGTTTCGATTCAATTTCCGGGTTATTCTCGCCGCGATGGCGCTGTTGACGTCGGCGGCGTTTCTGTTTTACGCCCGGACGGATCATGTTCCCCACGACCGCGACAGCCGAGTGAAGCCCGAAGTATTCTGGGCCGCCGCCGCCCGGCCAGTCGCCGCGCAGCGGCCCACGGACATCGTGGTTTATCCCCCGCGCCTGGGGGTTCAACTCGTAACCTGCACTGGCCATCCGCCCAATGGGACGCCCGTTAACAGATATTTCTACGCGAAAACCGCGCCGGGAGAGCAGACCGTTGAAGCGCGGCTTGCGGCCATGAACATCCCGTTTCGAACGCCCTGGTGGGATGCGAACTGGATGCGATATGGCCCGTGGGCGAGCTTTGGCATCGCAGTGTTTTTGCTGATCCTGCCGGTTTTCACCGGACTTTACCGCATTCTGACGCAGGTGAAACCCGCCGTGTCCGCGCCGGTGGCGGCGGCCGCGCCGCCGCAAATCACCGAGGCCGATCTGCAAAAAGTGCGCGACCTCGACGCCGCGCTGGAAGATTCGCTGTCTCAATCGCCGGCGAATGAAACCGTCAAAACGCCGCCGCCTGCGCCTGCCGCCGCGCCCGCCCCGCCGGTGGTTCTCAAGGGCGGGCCGTTGGAAGTGATTGAACGTCCTCCCGAAGCTCCCAAGGACTATCGCGGAGAGTATTATCCCGTGGCCAAGCCGACCAAACACGATGGATTCACGCTCGTGGAATTGCTCGTCGTGATCGGGGTGCTGGGGATATTGATCGCGCTGCTGCTGCCCACGCTGGCCGGGGCGCGGCGCGACGCCAACCAGATCGCCTGCGCCGCCAACCTGCGCAGCATCGGCCAGGGTCTGACCGTTTATGAAGGCGAAAACAACGGAATGATCCCCGCCTCCTACAGCTACACCGGACAAACCATCGTCAATGGCCAGCAGCAGTACACCAGCCTGGCGTTTCTGCACTGGAGTTATTTCCTGTACAGCAACGGATCGGTTCCCAACGGCGCGTTTCTCTGTCCGGAACTGGAGCAAGGCGGATTGCCGCCGACCAACACCACCGACGACAATCGACTGCCCGGCCAGATCAACGAGACCCCGGGCGTGATCGACCAGCAGGCTCCGCGCGTCGCCTACACCCTGAACGAAGCCCTTTCGCCTCGAAATAAATTCGCCCTGGGATTCCAGAGCGCCGTGCGCATCTACCAGTTCATTCACGCCGCGTCGCTCCCCAACGCCAGCGGCACGATCCTGGCGACAGAATGGGCTCAAACCGGCGCGCGAATTACCGCCGCCAATTCGACGGATTATTATCTGTACAGTCACCGCCCGGTGCATGCGTTCGTCGGGCTTGATGGAACGCTGGACATGTATCAGTTGCGTCCCGGCATCGGGTATCGCCGCGTGACCGCGGCCGACCTCGACCCCGATCCGGCCAGCGCCGGCAGTTCAGTCACGCGCCTGGACTGGGTCGGCCGCAACCACGGCCATGTCGATGGTTACCCGGACCAGCGACGCACCAATTTCCTCTATCTCGACGGACACGTCGAATGCAAAACGATCTACGAAACGCTCGCTCCGTTTGAATGGGGCGAGAAATTCTACACCCTCGTTCCCAATGACGATTTGCAGCCGTAGGCCTTCGGATGTGATTGTGGTTTCGCCCTTTCGAGCTTTCCCGCTTATCATTTCCTCATGTCCATCATCGGCCACGGCATCGATCTCGTCGAAACCGCCCGCATTCGGCGGCTGCACGAGTTGCACGGACGACACTTCCTCGACCGCGTCTTCACCCCCGCCGAGCAGGCCTATTGCACCGCCAATCCCAAGCGATATTTCGAGCACCTCGCCGGCCGCTTCGCCGCCAAGGAGGCCGTGCTGAAAGTCCTGGGCACCGGCTGGCGCGGCGGCATCGCCTGGACCGACATCGAGATCGTCAAGAACCCCAGCGGCCAGCCCGGAATCCAGCTTTCCGGCGAATGCGCCCGCGTCGCGACCGAACTGGGCATTACCCGCTGGCTCGTGAGCCTCAGCCACATCGAAACCCACGCCACCGCCAGCGCCATCGGCATTCAATAACCGGAGATATCCCCCATGCAACGATCCGCCATCATCGCCCTCTGCATCACGACGCTTCTGATTTGGGCCTCGGCATCGTGGGCGGGCAATTACAAGAATTTCTCCGTCGCCGTTTACGTCCCGGTCGGCATCACGCGCGAGATGAAGGACCCGGCGTGGCTGGCGGATCACTGGAGCCGCATCGCCAGCCGGCTCAAGGTGGACAAGGTTTACCTCGAAACCTACCGCAGCCGGCAAGTCGTCGATGAAGACTCCATCGAACCGATCAAGAAATTCTTCACCGACCGGGGCGTCCGCGTGGCCGGCGGGTTGGCGCTTCAGGATGAGAGTCAGGGCAGCCAATTCCGCTCGTTTTCCTACGCCGATCCCGGCGACCGCAAGCTCGTGCAGGGCGTGGTCGAGATGACGGCCCGGCATTTCGACGAAATCATTCTGGATGATTTCTTTTTTTACAGCACCAAGACCGACGCCGACATCGCGGCCAAGGGCGACAAAACCTGGACCCAATACCGCCTCGACGCGATGGACGAGGTTTCGCGGAATCTCCTGGTCAAACCCGCCAGGGCCGTGAATCCGAACGTAAAAATCATCATCAAGTTCCCAAACTGGTACGAACATTTTCAGGGCCTGGGATATGATCTGGCCGCCGAGCCGGGAATTTTCGACGGGATTTACACCGGCACGGAAACGCGCGATCCCGTCTTTACCGAGCAACATCTTCAGGCTTACGAAAGCTACGAAATCGTGCGATATTTCGAGAACGTCGCCCCGGGCCGAAACGGCGGCGGATGGGTGGACACCTTCGATTTGAAGTACCTCGATCGCTACGCCGAGCAGTTGTGGGACACCGCCTTCGCCAAGGCGCGTGAAATTATGCTCTTCAGTTGGCCCGCCCTGGAACGCCCGGCCGTTCCGGGAGACCGAACGCTTTGGGAGGGCTTGCCGACCAGTTTCAACTATTTCCAGTTTGCCGGCGGAGCGCGCCAGTTCACCGCTCCTTCCGATCCGCTCATGGCCAACGCCGCCGCCTATTCCCTTCAGCAGGTTGACGCCTTCGTCGGCCAATTGGGCAATCCGATCGGCGTCAAGAGCTATCGCCCCCCGCACGCCACCGGCGAGGATTTTCTCCACAACTATCTCGGCATGATCGGCATTCCGATCGATCTCTGTCCCGCCTTTCCCGCCGACGCCAACATGCTGCTCCTGACCGAATCCGCCAAGTTCGATCCCGACATCGTCGGCAAAATCAAATCACAGTTGACCGCCGGCAAGTCCGTGGTCATCACCTCCGGCCTCCTCCGCGCCCTCCAGGGGAAGGGCATCCAGGACATCTGCGAACTTCAGTACACCGACCGCCAGGCCGCCGTCACCGAGTTTCAAGGCCCGCACGGCCGGCCCATCGGCGCTTCAAAATTGTCCGCCCCAATCCTGATCCCCCAGATCGACTTCCTCACCAACGACGCCTGGATGCTGCTCACCGGAATCGCCAACGGCAACGGATATCCCATCCTGCTGATGGATCGTTATTCCAAGGGGATTTTGTACGTTCTGACGATCCCGGAGAATTTCAACGATCTGTACGACTTTCCGCCCCAAGCCCTGGGCGCCATTCGCAGCGTGATCCTGGGCGATTTTCCCGTGATCGCCGACGCCCCCGGCCAAGTCAGCCTCTTCGCCTATGACAACAACAGTTTCATCGTGGAGTCCTATCTGCCAACACCGCAATACGTCACGCTGGCGGTTGCCGGAGGGTTCCGCCATCTTCGCGACCTGCAAACGGGCGGGATCTTCACCGGCCAGCCTGCCCGGTTCGGCGGCGCTTCGACGAGGCCGACCGGCACGTTCCGGGGCCCGCCCAGGGTCTTGTTCTCGATTCAATTGCAGCCGCATTCCTATGAGCCCTTGGTCGCGGAAAAGTAGCGGCCAGCCCCCCTGCCTTGCCCGCTGGGGCCGCCGTTTTTTTCTTGCTTTACCGACCAGAGTTGGTATAGGATATTTCCCCTGAGTAAGGTGGCGGGTTAGTCGATCGGCATCAGGAAAGCTTCTCGTGCAGTGTCGCTCCTCCGTGTCCGTTTTATCCCTCCCGCAATGGTTGCCCAAGCAACCTCTTTCAATTTGGCCCGGAAAGAACCGATGACCCTCGGGCCCCGGTCTACCCATGTAAGGAGATTCCGATGGGTAAGAAGTTGTACGTCGGGAACCTGAGCTACACCGTCGATAGCTCGGAACTCGAACAGTTGTTCGCCCAGCACGGGCAGGTGGTTTCCGCTCAAATCATCAACGATCGGGACACCGGCCGAAGCAAGGGCTTCGGATTCGTCGAGATGGCCACCGACCAGGAGGCCACCACAGCCGTGGCCGCCCTCAACGGCCAGCAGCACAACGGACGCGCACTGACCGTCAATGAAGCTCGCCCACGCGAAGAGCGCGCCGGCGGCGGCGGGGGTCGCGGCGGGTATGGCGGCGGCGGCGGCGGTCGCGGTGGGTATGCCGGCGGTGGCGGCGGCGGCGGCCGCGGCGGGTATGGCGGCGGCGGCGGTCGCGGAGACCGCGGCGATCGCGGAAATCGCGACCGCTACTAATCCCCGAATCTTGGGTCCTCAAATCAAGAAGCCCCGGCATGGCCATGCCGGGGCTTTACTTTTTTGCATCCCGTCCAACCCGTTCCGTCAATACGCGTGCTTCGCATTCAGCGCCCGCACGATATCCACCGTCGCCCGGCTCTTGTTCAGAGTGTAAAAGTGCAGCCCGTCCACCCCGTGCGCCAGCAGATCCCCGCACTGCCCCACCGAATGCGCGATCCCCGTCGCGTAAACCGCCTCCGCATCCTGCTCCACCGCCTCCAGCTTCTGAAGCAGCGGATGCGGAATCTTCGCCCCGCACATGCTGATGAACCGCTTGATCTGTGAAACGTTCACGATCGGCATGATCCCCGCGATGATCGGCACTTGGATCCCCATCGCCCGCGCCTCGTCCCGGAACCGGTAAAAATCCGCGTTGTCGAAGAAGAGCTGCGTCACCACGAAGCACCCGCCGTTGTCGATCTTCAGCTTCAGCATCTCCAGGTCGCGCGTCCGGTTCAGACATTGCGGATGCCCCTCCGGATAACCGGCGACGCCGATGCAGAATTCACGCCGGCCGCGGATAAATTTCGCCAGGTCGCTGGCATGTCCGAACCCGCCGGCGGTGGCGACAAACTGCCCTTGCGGCCCCCCGGTCGGATCGCCCCGAAGCGCCAGCACGTTCCGCACCCCCGCCGACCACAATTCCTCCAATATCGCCCCGATTTCCTCTGCCGTGTGCCCCACGCACGTCAGATGCGCCATCGACAGGATCGACGATTCGCGCTGGATGCGCTCCACGAGCTGCACCGTCTTTTGCCGCGTGCTCCCCCCCGCCCCATACGTCACCGAAACGTAGCTGGGGTTCAGCGGATGCAGGTCGTTCACCGTCGCGAACAATTGCGCAAAGCCCGCCTCGGTCTTCGGCGGGAAAAATTCAAACGAAATCGTCGGCAGCCCCCGGCCCAGAAGCCCGTCGATCCGCATCGTCGCTGGTCCTGTCGTCACGCTGCCGCCTTTCACGCCATCGAATTGTAGCAGATGCGCCCTGGCGAAAAAAAAGCCGCGGGATGGCTATCCCGCGGCATCGCGTTCCAATCCGTTGTGGCCATGGCTAGAACTTGATGTAGGTATCGATCGCCATGGTAAGTTCCGTGAAGTGCGAGTTGTCGAACGCGGCGTGGTTGGCCGTGTCCAACCGGACTTCGGGCCGGATCGTCAACGAGTCCAGGACCTTCGTATCCGGCAGCGGGGTGATCGCAACGCCCAGCGTGCCTTCGATGAAGTTGATGTCCGTCCCGCCCACGCCGGTCGTGAAGCCGCGGCCGTCATGATAGAACTCGGCGCGGAAATTCACGGCGGCGTACTTGCAGGTCACGTATGACAGGTAGCCCGCCACGCCGTACCACTGCGCGATCGAACTGGCGTCTCCATAGACCACGTCGCCAGTCGCCGTCAACTGGTCCGAAATCTTCCAACTGACGATGGGCTCGAGGACGGTCCAGTAATCGCTGTTGTCGCCCGTGGATTGCGGGCCTTCCGAAAAGTTCAGCGTCGCGTTCCACTTGCTGTCCGCCGAAGTCCACGCCAACTCGCCCAGGAAATCAATCGCCCCGTTGTTGTCCGAGGTGGACTGATTCCATCCGCGGGTGAACCCGGCAATCAGTTTCAGGTTCTCCGGGAAGGTATAGGTAAATGTGACCCCCGTCTGCGTCAGCGGAACCGCGTAGCTGAACAGGTACGAGTGCGTATATAGCGCGTTGCCCGTCGGGTTGATCACTTCCTCTCCGAGCAGGGTATCGAACTTACCGGCGGTAATCGTGAGGCCGCTGCCCAGCGGGATTGCGAACGTCAAATAGGCCTGTTCCAAGTCCAGATCGTCGTCCGGGCTGGTATTGCCGTGCTTGTTCCCGTTGTCGAGAATGCCGTTGGAGTGGGTATAGACGGCGTCGCGGCCGTAAATCCCTTCCACCATGAACCCGATGTCAAACTTGCTGGTATCGACCGTCCGCTGAATGGCCAGATCGACCTGGTTCAACATGATGTCGTTCTTGTAAGCGCCCGGAAAATAGATCCCATCGCGCGGAGCGCTCCGGTCGGTTTGCGTGTCCTTGGGCGACGTCAGATCGTAGAAGTATCCGAGCTCGACGTAGCCCGTGATGCTCAACTCCAGGTCTTTCATAATCTTGCCCCCGCCGAGCTGGTAAATGCCCCACATGATGGCCGTATCGGGCACATCGCTGGGCGCCGGCGCCGCCGCGGCCGCGGGCGCAGCCGGTGCCGACGTCGCCTGATCGTCGCCGTAGATCACGGGGTTAACGGCCACCCGGGCAAGTTCCACTGGGATATTGCTGTTGATCCCGGCGCTGTTGTCCGTCGGCGTTGCCACGGGCGCTGAAACCACATTATCCGCCATGGCAGCCGATCCCAGTGCCAGCACGGCCAAAGCCGCACCGACTAAACCTTTCCGAAGCATATCAAGCTCCTTCCACATAAGACTTAAGGGGGTTCAAAATGATGGAATGCCTACGTCTACTACTTTTCCCACTTGGCGAGTGCGAACCTTTCTTCGCTCGGCCTTAACATCGACCATCGCCATTTGAATGGATTAATGATTCGCGTTTCGCCCGATTATCAGACAAGTCCAAACAGGAAAAAAACGCCCCGCGCACTAGAATCAGTTGCCCAAGCAATCCGGGCAACGAGGATAAATCATGGGCCTAACCTGGCAACAACCTTTGCCGAAAATCTATAAAGAACTGTCCGACAACGAGTTGCGCCTGCGAATCCGGTCCGCCAAAGAGGCTCTGGGACACCGCCTGGTGATTCTGGGCCACCATTATCAGCAGGACGCCGTCACCGATTTCGCCGATTTCACCGGCGACAGCTTCGAACTGTCCCGCAACGCAGCCCAGCAGAAATCCGCCGAATTCGTCGTCTTCTGCGGCGTCCATTTCATGGCTGAGTCCGCCGACGTTCTCACCGCTGATAACGTCAAAGTTATCCTCCCCGACCTCGGCGCCGGCTGCTCCATGGCCGACATGGCCAACCTCGACCAGACCCTGGAATGCTGGGACCAACTTCGCGACGTTTGCCCCGAGCAGACCATCGTCCCGGTCACTTACGTGAACAGTTCGGCCGCCATCAAGGCCTTCGTCGGTCAACATGGCGGCGCCGTCTGCACCAGCAGCAATTGCCGCAATGTCCTGCAATGGGCCTTGCAAGGCGGCGCCGCCGGATCGACCTACAAGCAAATCAAGGTGCTCTTCTTCCCCGACCAACACCTTGGCCGAAACACCGCCTTCGCCATGGGCTACCCGCTCGATTCCATGATCCTTTGGGACCCCACGCAGGATTTCGGCGGCAACGATCCCCGCAAACTCGAGCAGGCCAATTTCGTCTTGTGGAAAGGCCAGTGCTCCGTCCACCAACTTTTCCGGCCCGAGCATGTCGACCAGGTCCGAGCCAAATATCCGCACATGAAGGTGATCGTTCACCCCGAATGCCGCTGGGACGTGGTTCAGAAATCCGACCTGGCCGGCAGCACCGCCTACATCGTCCAGCAAATCACCGCCGCCCCCCCCGGCAGCCAATGGGCCGTCGGCACCGAGGTTCATCTGGTCAATCGCCTCGCCCACCGGCACCCCGAACAAAAAATCATCGTCCTGAGCGATTGCCAATGTCTCTGCACGACGATGTACCGCATCGACATGCCGCACCTCTGCTGGGTGCTGGAGAACCTGGTGGACGGCAAGGTTGTGAATCAGATCAAGGTCGATGCCGAGACTCGCAAATGGGCGTCGATAGCCCTGGACCGGATGCTGGCGATCAAAGGCAGCGGAAATCCGATCGGAAAGAACCAGCCCGCCGGAACGACGATCGATTAGACCGGTTAAGACCGCATTACAATGTCCGGCGAAAGAGCAAGGTGGCCGCGCCCAGCGTCAGGACGGTGAAACCGGCAAGGAAAGCAAGGTCAAAGCTGACGGCCATCAGGCCCGTGTTCTTCAAGACCAGTTCCTTGAACCCATGCACGGCGTAGGTGAATGGATCAACCACGGCGATGGCCTTCATCCAGCCCGGAAACGATTGCTGGGGATAGACCGCGCCGCTGGGGAAATACAACACGGTGTTCAACATTCCAAAAATGGCGCGCGGCACCAGTGGGTCGCTCACGCGCACCATGATCAAAAACATCATGCTGATCAATGCCATCGACGTTGCCACCACCATCAACAACATCCTGGCCATTCGCAGGGGATTGAACGGATCGGGAATTCCCGCTATCAGTGATCCAAGGGTGATTAAAACAACGCCGGCGATGATGGCCTTGGCCGCCCCCGCCAGCGTGAATCCCAAAATCAGTTCAAATTTGCCGATGGGCGTGACGAGATAGCCTTCGTGCAGGCCGCGCGCTTTGTCGTCTATGAAGATGATGCCGCCGCCAATCATGGCGGAAACGAATATTGCCAGCACGATGATGCCCGGCAGCAGGAACTGGATGTAGGGCACGTATGGATAAATCTCCACGACGGAAAGAGCCACGTCAGCCGTCTCCCGCGGCCCAACAACCGGTGCGTTGTACGCCACGAGCAAGCCGTCGAAACTGGCTTCCAGCGCGGAGGAGGAAAATTGATCCGTATTGTCCTCCACTATCGCGATGTGCGGACTAGCGCCCGCCAGAACCTTGCGCGAAAATTCCGGCGGAATGTTCAGCACGCCATTGATCTTGCCCTCCCGCAAATCCCTCAGCACCGCCGATTTGTCGGCGTAGGCAACGGTCTCGAACGTGGCGGCGTTGGCGGCGACCGCCTGGCACATTTCCTTCAACTTGATTGCCGGCACGCCGTGGTCTTCATCCACGACCCCAAGCCGTATATTCTTGATTTTCCCCCCGAACGCGTAGCCCAGCACGATGAGTTGCACCAGCGGCATGATCATTGAAACGATCATCAAAACCGGGCTGCGCCGAAACCGCCTCAAATCACGTTCGACGATGGCCAAAATTCGGTGCATATCCTCTTCTCTTTCATGCTCGCTGGAGTATGAACGGGCTGTTTGAAGCCGTTGGTGTTTGTAAAGTGTCGCGCAATTGATGCCCGGTGTAATACACAAAAACGTCGTCCAGGGTCGTGCTTTGCACGGAAAGTGAATTGATCGTCGCGTTGGCGTTCCGCGCCGCTTCCATCAGCGCGATCGTGGTGCGCGGGCCGTTGTTCGAGGAAATTCGGTAAACGTTGTCATCCGCCTTGACCTCGGCCACGTCGGGCAGGGACTTCAACGTCTCCAGCCAATCTTGCGGAGCGCCGGAAAAACTGACTTCCAGGATGTTTTCCCCCGGAATGGACGCCTTCAATTTCAGCGGCGAATCGAGCGCCACGAGCTTACCGTGGTCCACGATCGCGATGCGGTCGCACAGCTTGTCCGCCTCGTCCATGTAGTGCGTCGTAACCAGGATCGTCAGGTCGCGTTGGCCTTTCAGCCGCGTCAGCATTTCCCAGACGGCGACTCGTGAAACCGGGTCCAGGCCCGTCGTCGGTTCGTCCAGAAAAAAGAGGCTGGGTTCGTGCACCAACCCCCGGGCGATTTCCAACCGCCGCCGCATTCCGCCGGAAAACATTTTCACCGGCTTGTCCGCCCATTTGTCCAGGTCCACTTCCTTGAGCAGTTGTTTGATCGTCCGCAGCCGCTTTTCACGCGGAATGCCGTAGAGCTTGGCGAAAATGCTCATGTTCTCTTCCGCGCTCAAATCCAGGTCGGACGTCATCGCCTGCGGGATAACCCCGATGGACCGGCGCACGTCGTTCGCCTGGCGGACGATGTCGAAACCGTTCACGCGCGCCGTTCCCGAAGTCGGCGGCACCAGCGTCGTCAACATGCGGATGAGCGTGGATTTCCCCGCTCCGTTCGGTCCCAGCAAACCAAATACTTCGCCGTGCTCGACCGAAAAATTCAGCGAGTCCACGGCCGTGAAATCGCCGAATCGCTTCGTCAAATTTTCAACTTCAATGTCGAACATGAGTCACGGTTTTTCCAGCGGCAACGTGACGTACGCGGTCATTCCAACCGCCAGGCGCCGGTCACGATTGTCGCAGCGCAAACGGATTTCAAACGTCCTGATGTCGCGTTTGGTGCGGCTCACGTCGCGCTGGGTCGCGTAATCCGCGTCCACCCCGCGATAAAACACCGTCCCTTGCCGCACCGCGCCGGAGGGCAACTTCACCTCCAGCCTGTCCCCCAGACGAACGCGGTCAATATAAGTCTCCTCGACGTCGGCCCTAACCCAAAGATCGTCCGGGTTGATGAGCGTGACGATGGCCTGCCCGGGATTCACCACTTCCCCCTGCAACGCGGCACGGGTATCGACGATGCCGTCGAACGGAGCGAAAATCCTGGTGTAACCCAGTTGCACCATCGCCTTTTCCTTTTGCGCCGCGGCGCCTTCGGTTTGTTCCTTCAACGATTCGACGTGCGCTAGCGCCGCATCGTACGCGGTTCTCGCCTGGTCGTAATCCTGCTCCGAAACCGCCTGGTGCTTGTATAACGGCTCGTAACGCTGATAAATCAGCCGGGCATTTTCCAGGTCGGCCTCGGCTTGCTTCACTTGGGCGGCAAATTGCTGCTGGTTGCTCGAGTAATACGCCGCGTCCGCCAATTGCTCCTGCGGCTGAATCACCGCGAGCAATTCATGGCTGGTCACCGCGTCGCCCTCCTTGACCAGCAGTTGCTGCAATCGGCCTTGAATTTCCGGGCTGACGATCACTTCGTCCGTCGTCACGATGCCGGTCAAAATGATTTCGCCCGGTTGCCGCGCGGCGGCGTAATAAATGCCGCCGGCCACGATCGCCAAAACCAAAACCGATATGGGAATCCTGAGTTTTTTCATGGCGGACAAACTTTCGAATCCGTGAACAGACCGTGGCGGATGAAATCGAGCACTTCCCGTTTTCGCCGTTTCAAATTCGCCTTGCTGTAAGCATTAGGGTACCCCAACAATTGCAACACCCGGGCCGCGGAAAAATAAAACACGATGAGGGATACGATCGACATGGCGGCGTGAAACCGATCCACCCGGCGAAATTCTCCGCTGCGCACCCCGCGCTCGATCAATCGGCCCAGGGCCGCGCCTCGCGCCGCGAAATACCTGCGAATCAGCCGCTCCAGGAATTTGCCGCCCGTCATCGTCAACTGCTGGAACAACGGCGCCGATTGATGCCGCGCGCTAATGAAGTCCAGGTGCAGGCTCACGTACCGCAGCAAGACCGCCCGCGCCGACCCCGGCGCGTTGAGCACCTCCAGCGCCCGGCGGTTGAATTCACAAAAATGGTCCTCCACCACCGCTTCGTACAATCCTTCCTTGCTCTTGAAGTAGTAATAAAGCATCGCCTTGTTGACCCCCGCCGCGGCCGCGATCGCGTCGGTCCGCGCGCCCGCCAGCCCGGACTTGGCAAATATGGCCGCCGCGGCCGCTAAAATCGCGGCCCGAGTCTGCTTGTTTCGACTCGGCGGATCGGCCGGACCTTGAATCGCTGAACGGTTCATAATTTAACCAACCAGATAGTTAAATTGTACAATCGTTTTGGCCCCCTATCAAATCTCCGTGGCCGAAGGCCAAAATCAAACCCGAAACACCGCCCCCATCCTTCTTCCCAGCAGTTGATTCGCCGCCAGCAGCGTGACCGTCAGCAGCAGCATCGTCCAGACGCCAAGCGCGCTGGCGATGTACAACCCGTCGCCGAGGCGTTGGGACAATTCCAGGATCGCCCGGGTGATGGGGAAATACGCCGCCTTCTGGGCCAGGATGATCGAATCGCTCACTTCCAGGAGGGCAAACGCGAACGCCAGGAGCGCCCCGGCGATCAGGTTGGCCAGGATCAGCGGGATGGTGATTCGCCGCAGGACGGTTGCGCGGGATGCGCCCAGGTTGGCCGCGGCCAGTTCCAGATCGACCGGGGTTTGCTGCAACCCCGCCACCGTCGAGCGCACGATGTACGGCAATCTCCTGGCCGCGTATGCGATCACCAAAAACACCACCGGCATTTCCTGAACGTTGAGCCAGATCGGAAGTTTTTCGCCGAATTTCTGTTTCAGCGTGACGCTGATGGCCAGGTATCCGAACGCCAGAACCAGCCCCGGCACGGCCAGCGGAAGCATGGCCAGGGCGTCGATGACGCCGCGGTCCGGCAATCGGCTGCGCACCGCGATGATTCCCACGCCAAGGCCGACCACCAGTGCCACCGCCGTGGCCAGGGAGGCATAGATCGCCGAATTGGCCACGGACGGCATCGCCAGATCGTCCGTCAACGCCGCCAGGTAATGCGACGATGTGAACTGTTGCGGCAGGATCGAGCGATACCACTGCCCAGTCGCGCTGAGGCTCGTGAGCACCACCGAAAGATGCGGCAGCAGCGCCAGCGCCAGCACCAACACAAACGGCAAACACGCCAGAATCGCCCAAAATCCCCGCAATCGTTTTGGCGTCATGGCCACCGACGCCTTGGTCGCCGCCGTGTCATACGATCGCCCCAGCAGCACTTTTCCAACCAGGTACAAACCCACCGCCACCCCCAGCGTGACGACCACCAGCGCGAACGGCAGCGGGTTGTCCGCCACGTCCGTCACCTGCTCGAATATCTGCACCGGCGTGATGGTGTTGAATCCGAACATCAGCGGCGTGCCCAGCTCGGTGAAGCTCCAGATCAGCGTGAGCGTGCAACCGGCGAATATGCCCGGCCGAATCAGCGGCATCGTGATCCGCCGGAAAACGGTGAATCGCCCGGCCCCCAGATTGGCCGCGGCCTGCTCCATCGTCGGATCGACGCTGGCCAGCGATGCCTGGAGATTCAGCAGCAGCACGGGATACAGATGCAACACTTCGACGACGATGATCCCCAGTGCGCGGTATCGCCCCAGCCAGTCGAACCCCGCCCCATGCCCGTAGCCCGCCAGCACGCTGAGCGGCCCAAGCCGGCCCAGGATCAGCCGAATCCCGATCGCACCCACGAACGGCGGCAGCACCAGCGGCGCCAGCATCATTCCGCCCAGCAATCCCCGCAAGGGAAACTCATACCGAACGCTCAGGATCGCCAGCGGCATCGAGATCAGCAGGCTCAAAAGCGTCACCACCGCCGCGATCGAGATCGCGTTGACCAATCCGCGGACAAGCTCCGGATCGCTGAAAATCAGCCCCACGTACTGCCGCGTGAAATGCCCGCTTCGCGTCACGAACCCGCGGACGAGGATGCGATAGATCGGCCAGAGAAAAAAGAGCCCGAAGAACGCATAAAGTCCGACGGAGATCAGCCGGTGCCGGGCGCGATCTGGCATTTGTGACATGACGTCAACCCCCCACCGCTTCTTCGGCGACTTGATGATAGTGCTCCGCGAATCGCCGCGCCCAGTTCAGCCGTTGCCGGGCCTTCCACACGTCCGGGTCCTGCAACGGGTCCGCGGCAATCCTCCGGCCTTGGTCAATCTCCCGGCTCACGTCCGCCCGGCTGACGGGAATGTCCGAAAGCTCGGCCAGCAATTGCGCCCGGCGGGTTGGATCGGGAACCCGCAGGATTCGCCGGCAGGCGTCCTGAAGATCGTCGCGCACGTCGATCCATGCCGCGGCCCAGATTGGCGGAAGTTCCGAAAACGTCCCATTGAAATCGCTCCGCTGATTGAATCCGCTGGCGCTTTCGAAGTAGTTCAAATCATCCGCCCATCCGGCGCGATCGGCATAAACGCTGCGGCGAATGGGCGAGCGGCGAAGCGCCAGCACGCGCGGGCCGCCCAGCTCGCCGGGTTTGAGAATCCATAGCCTTTGCCCCTGGGGGCTGAGCAGAAACTCGATGAAATGCCCGGCCAACTGGAGCTGCCGGCCATGGGTCCCGTAGAGAATGGCTATTGGGTCGGGCGTGATGGCGGTGGCTCCCCGCGGCGCGATGAACGTTTCCCGATCCGATCCCACCGTCTGCTCGGTCACCCGGCCGTAGAAGTCGATCGCCATCCCCGCCGCCGCGTCGCCCCCGGCGACGTCGTTCGGCGGCTGCGCCCCCGAATCGCTGAAATATCGCGCGTTCGCCGCGATCAGAACTAGCTCCCGCATCCCACGCTTCCAACCCTCGTCCAGCGCCGCCTGATATTGCGGCGAGGATTTCAATTGCGACAGCGGCTTTCCCGTGTTCGCCGGACGAGAGAGAAATTCCGTTTCCGCATCGGCCATGGCGCGTTGAATCACGATCATGTACGCCACGCCGGCCGACCCGCTGTGCGTGGGATCGGCCAGCGACAGGCCGGCGAAGAGCCGGGGGTCCGCAAGATCGCTCCATGTGCGCGGGGGCGAAAGCTTCATCGCCCGATAAAGGTCGGGGTTGTAAATGATCCCGAAACTGCTCAGGCAAACCCCTATCCATCGCGGGGGAAGCAAGCGGCCGGATTTGCCCTGCTCCTGATCGTACAGCTTCACCCCCGCCAGCGCCGGCTGCGGAAACACCTCGGCCAGCAACCGCGCATCCAAATCCAGCGGATGCAGAATGCCCAGCGGCTTCAGCTTGGAATCGAATTCGTAATCCCCCCCGCCCCACACCATGTCGATCCCGGTGTCCACCTGATCTTCCGGCGGAAGCGCTCCGCCGTGCGCATCGCGGATGGCGCGATAGATGGTGTCGAGCTGCCGGCGAATATCGCTGGCGCCGCCCGGCGTGCGAAACTCCAGTTCGACCGCCTGGCCGTATTTTTGCCTGTGCCAGTCCGCGAACGCCCAGCGAAATTCATTGCGGATTTCCTGACCGTTCGGCGTGATGATCACCAGCCGCAGCCCGCTCGACCCGCCTCCTCCCGCCGACGCGTGCTTCATCGCGTGCACCGCCAGCGGAGCAACCAGCAATACGATGAATACCAGGATGAGTCCGTATCGGCGCATCGAAGACTATTCCGGAAGGACCACGCAATCCCCCGCGTCGATCTCGAGCACCACGTCTCCCGACGCCTCACGCATCGGCCCAGAGCAGCTTGCCTTCAGTCGATGACCCTTGACTTCCACCCAATGCTCCGAAACCTCCCCGAGGAAGATTGTTTCAATCACCTTCCCGGCCAGATGATTTGCCGCCGGCGATCGGGCGGCGCCGCCGCTCAAAATGCGAATTCGCTCCGGACGAATGCTCACGACAACGGCCCGCCGATCCTTCCCCGCGTTGCCCGCGGCCTTCAACGTCCCCACCTCCGTCCGCACTCTCACGCCATCGGAAAGAGTTTCCTCGACGGTCCCGTTCAGCAGATTCGTCTGGCCGATGAAATCGGCGACGAAGGCGCTTTTCGGATGGTAATAAAGCTCCGCCGGCGAGCCGATCTGAACGATCCGGCCGTCTTGCAGCAGCACGATTCGATCGGCGATCGACAGCGCCTCCTTCTGATCGTGGGTGACGTAGATCGTGGTGTATCCGGCCGATTTGCAAATCCGGCGGATTTCGCCGCGCATCTCCAGGCGGAGCTTGGCGTCGAGATTTGAAAGCGGCTCGTCCAGCAGCAGGCATTTCGGCGCCACCACCATCGCGCGGGCCAGCGCCGCGCGCTGCTGCTGCCCGCCGGACAGCGCATTGGGCTTTCGGTCCGCGTAGGCTTCGAGCTGCACCATGCGCAGCGCCTCGGCGACGCGGGCCGACCGCCCGTCCGCTGGGCCGCCCCGCACGCTCAGCCCGAACCCCACGTTTTGCCGCACCGTCATGTGCGGCCACAGGGCGTAGTTCTGAAAACACATCACCGCGTTTCGCTGTTCCGTCCCCAGCCGGGTCACGTCAACGTCGTCGAAGAGAATGCTTCCGCCGCTCGGCTCCAGCAATCCCGCGATGATCCGCAAAAGGGTGCTCTTGCCGCATCCGCTGGGACCGAGCAGAAACAGCAACTCGCCCGGTACGATCTGAAGATTGACGTCCTCCAGCGCAACCGTCGAACCGAAGCGCTTGCCGATGTGCCGCAGTTCAATCGAAGTCATGGCCGATCGAGGATTGTAATCGGAAATTTTGCGGATAAGGCAACCGTTTGTGGGATTTACATCTCTTCCAGATTCTTGACGATCTGGCTGCCATCCTGAAGCTTGGAAAAATCCGGCGGAACCTGGGGCGGCAAAATCGCCGATTGCTTCGCCTGGCGATGAAATCGCCGCGCCAGCCGAAGGAAAAATACTGCCAACACCATCAGAGCCGCCGCACTCAACAGAAACAGCCCGCAAACCAGAATCCCCCGCAAACCGGCGGGCGTCGGCCAGCGGCGAACGCCCTCGAACACGCATTGGGCCGCCCCGACGACGCAGCCGCCCATTGCGATCACGCAATACGACCGCGTCCGGATCGCCCCTCGCCGCAACGCCGCCATCTGCCGGATGCGGGTGGAATTGAGATGATCATCGGACATGGTTGGAAACCAGAAATTCGAAACTCGAATGACGAATCAAATTCAAAATTCGAATGTCGAAGTTCTCTTTGTTTCGAATTTTGAGCTTCGAATTTGATTCGAATTTCGAATTTTGCTACACGCCCATCGCCATCGCCATCGTCTGCCCAATCGTCGCCGGGCTATCCGCCACCGCGATCCCCGCCGCCTTCAGCGCCGCGATCTTCGATTCCGCCGTCCCTTCGCCGCCGCTGATGATCGCGCCCGCGTGGCCCATCCGGCGACCGGGCGGGGCGGTCCGTCCCGCGATGAACGCCGCCACCGGCTTTTTTACGTTCTGCTTCACAAACACGGCCGCGGCCTCCTCGTCCGTCCCGCCGATCTCCCCGATCATAATGATCCCATCCGTCTGTGCGTCCTGGGCGAACAATTCGAGAAGCTCGATGAAATTCACGCCCTTGACCGGATCGCCCCCGATGCCGACCCCCGTGGTCTGCCCGATCCCGCGCGTGCTGCATTGCCACACCGCCTCATACGTCAGCGTGCCGCTCCGGCTGATGATCCCCACCTTCTTGCCGCTCCTGGCGTCCTTCGGCGCCGTGTGGATATATCCCGGCATAATGCCGATCTTGCATTCCCCCGCCGTGATGATCCCGGGACAGTTCGGACCGATGAGACGGCTTTTCGGCTTGTCCTTCAAAAACGCCTTCACCGCGATCATGTCCAGCACGGGAATCCCCTCGGTGATGGCCACGATGACCGCGATCCCCGCATCCGCCGCCTCCATGATCGCATCCCCCGCGAACGGCGGCGGCACGAAAATCATCGTCGCATCCGCCCCCGTCGCATCCACGGCCTGCCGGACCGTATCAAACACCGGCAACCCGTTGGCATCCTTCGTCCCCCCCTTGCCGGGCGTGACGCCGCCAACCATTTTCGTTCCGTAATCCAGGCATCCCTTGGTATGGAACCCCCCCGCCGAACCGGTGATCCCCTGACAGATAACTCTTGTTTTTGCGTTGACCAGAATGCTCATGCGAAATCGTTCCTACGAAACCGGCGGAAGAAGTTATAGCGGATAAAGTCGGTTTGCAAAAATGCGGGGGTGACGGACTCTATCTTATAAGCGATAGCCCGCATTTGCTCGATTTGACAGCCAGTCGAATCAGTGTTACGCGCGTTTATGCGCACGCTCATTGCCCAGACCCGAAAGGCATTGGATGCTGATCTGTACTACCTAGCCCTTCTCAGCGCATTGTCTATCCCAGACATAGCCGGAGCGCTGGGCTCGGACGACGGTCGTGCTTCCGGTCAGCGTTATGCCGCCTGGTATGAGACGTGGGTTCGCCCAAGGCTGAAGGAGAATCGACACAGGGAGAATCCGTTGTCCGGCGAAGCGTGCTATGGCTTCCGTTGTGCCATGCTCCACCAAGGGCGCAGTCAACGGTCGAATGACCAGTACAGCCACATCATGTTCATCGAGCCTGGGCATCTGAATTGCAACATCCACTATTGCGTGTTTGGCGGCAAAGCACTGCTAATTGAGCTTGCAGAGTTCGTTGAGGAAATCCTCCGGGGTTGCGAACTGTGGCTTGATCGTGTTCAGGGTAGTGATCCGTTTGAGAAAAACTACGCGACGTTTGCCCGGCGTCACCCCCAAGGTCTAGCACCATACGTGAACGGAGTGCCCGTAGTTGGCTGACCAGCTTAGCCCCGCCGGTGTAACCGGATAGAATTGAACTTTCCCCTGAAATTGGCCTGAAAAAAGCGACTTGCCCTCATGTATATACCTACGCTATACTAACCCCATGCCAAGTCCAGTTCGATTCGCCGAACTCAGGAAATATTTGGAACAGCATGGCTGGACGCTGGCGCGTGTAAACGGTTCTCATCATACTTTTACGAAGCCGGGAGAGCTCCGACCCCTTGTCATCCCCGTGCATCGAGGAAAGGCCGATTTTATATATGTCAAACAGGCGCAAAAACGTTGTGAATGACCGACCTTTCGACAAGAAGATTCTATCCAAAGCCAGGCGCGCGGTGGATGAATATCGTTTCGCTTTCTGGCGTGAGGACGATCGGTACGTTGGCCAGTGCGTGGAGATGGACACTTTGGGAACCGGGGACACCGTGGAGCAGTGCATCGCCGAGGCAAGAGCGCTGGCTGTCACCGCCGCTGCATTCATGCTGGAATCTGGAAAGAGACCTCCCTTGCCGTCCAGAACCCAGCCGCGCAATGTCCAGATTAACATCCGATTGTCGCCCGACGAGAAAAGAGCGATTGAGGAAGCCGCCAGCAAAGGCGGCTTCCGAGGAATCTCCGACTATCTGCGAATTCGCGGACTGGCGATAACCTGACCCGTTGGTTCTGCTCACCCTCACGCGGCGAATTTTCGAACGTTCTTCAATCCCTTGGCCGTTCGCTGGGCGTGCCACAAATCGTAGTTCTGTTGCAGATTGAGCCAGAGCTGCGGAGTAGTCTTGAATGCAATGGAAAGCCGCAGCGCCATCTCCGGCGTCACGGCCCCCCGTTCGTTGATCAGCTTGGATATCGTCTTTCTCGACACTCCAACGGCCTTTGCCAGATCAATGGTGGAAACGTTCAGCGGCCGAAGATAGAGCCTTCTGAGAATTCCTCCGGGATGTGTGGGGGCTCGACGATCTTTCATATCCGGCTCCTAGTGGTAATCCACGTAATCAACGTCCAATGCATCGCCCTTCTCAAAGCGAAAAATGATTCGCCAATTCCCCGAAACGCGGACGGCCCAATATCCCTTGAGGCTGCCTTTCAACGGATGGAGCAGCGAACCGGGAAAATTCATATCGCCCGGATTCATCGCCGCGTTCAAGAGATCCAGGATATCAGTGCGTTTCCGCGCGTGAACCGATTGAACGCCTCGGCTGTTGCCCGTTTCGAACAGCAACCGCAAACCCTTATGCCGGAAGCTCCTGATCACGTGCTGGGAATGTAACCGATAAGGTTACGCCATGCAAGGCGAGCGGCAGATGAACTGAGGGGGCCTGGACTCAGTTCCCCCTTCATCGTGCACAGTGCGATACTAAACAGGGGCCTTGAACGTCAGGATATACCCCTTCCCGCCCCAAACCTCTTCGTAGGTCGGATCACTGACCCCACCGGGGACCCAGTCTCGAGGAGTAAAGTTCGTCGGGGCGTCCTCGAAATACGACCGCGTGAATGGACTACGCTGATAATTCTTCTGCACCACGAGCTTTGTTTCATCCGAGATCAGAATCAGTGCTCCGGGTTTGGCGACGCGAAGCATTTCCTTCACGGCCAATGCGGGCTGGTCGAAGAAATTGATGCCCCCCACGTGCAATACGATATCGAACGACCGGTCGGCCAACGGCAGCCGCTCGGCATTGGCTTGCACAAGCAAGCTGGTCTCTGGATGGGGGGCAATTCTCCTTTTGCAGCGCCGGAGCATTCCCATGGACAGGTCCAAGCCAACCAGTTCGATCCGTTCCAGGGACACCTGTTCGGCGAAATAGGGCAGGTCCACGCCGGTTCCGATCGACGTATACAACAGCCGGTCCCCGGGTTTGAGGCGGAGCCTGACCGCCAGTTGCCGACGCAATTGGGTGATCTTGCCGAGATAAAACAGGTCGCCCACTTTCTGCGCCAGGTCATAGCCATACGACATCCAGTCATACATTCCCTGGAACTTGCGATTCTGCGGACCGAGATCGGCCTGGTCGAGCAGCACAGGTATGCCTTCGATAATTGGATAGCTTCGTTGGCTCCCCCTGTTGACGAGGTGATCCCCGTCAAGCTCAAGCGGATCAAGTCCCAAAGGGTCGCGCAAGAGCGAGAGCATTCTCGTGGGAATGGTCATAAGCGGCAGGAGTCTATCACGGCCGAATCAAATGTGGCGACGCATGAGGATCGACTGGCCCCCTTCGGCTTTGTCATGCTTTTCCCCGGCTGATACGCTAATCCAAATGGATCGGCTGTTCGCGGCTTTGAAGGCCATGTTTCTGATCGCCCCGGCGAGCGATGCCGAATCATCCGCCATGAACGTTGAATCCCCCGCCTTCGACCGAAGACTTGCCCGGCTCATGTTGTGTGCCGCGGGTTTGCTGTGCCTGGCGTTTGGGATTCGCATGCTGGCGGCGTGGAAGACTTATCACCATGTCGATCCCACCGCCGGCGTCTGGACCGCGGCGGCGCTGGACGCGCGCGACGGGATTCTGTACCGCCCGATCGAATCGGAGATCGGCTACGGCGGCTCGCGGTACGCGCCGCTGCACATCGTCCTGCACGCGGCCCTGATCCGCCTGGGAATGGGCCCGGTGGCCGCTGGATATCTGCTGGATTTGATCGGCGTCCTGGGGGTGATCGCCGGCGTCTACGCGTTGCTGCGGCAACTGGAGATCGCGACTCTGCCCGCGGCGACGTTTGCCGGATTCGTCCTGGCGGCATACTGCTACAGCACCACCGCCGCCGGCCTCAAAGGCGATCTTCTGCCGGCGGGGCTGAATCTATGGGGGCTGGCGGCGGTTGCCGCAACGCAGCGGCATAAGTTTTCGTTCATGCTCCTCGCCGCCGCGATCTGTTTCGTCCTGGCGACGGCGACGAAGCTCACCAGCATTTTCGGAATTGCCGCCGCCGCGTTGTGGCTGATCTCGCGCAAGGACTGGCCGAAGGCGGTCCTGCTCGGCGCGGTTTGGCTGGTCGGAATCGCCGCGGCGGCATTGGCCACGCAATGGGCAAGCGACGGGCGGGCCTACGCCATTTTCAAGCTCTGCGCCGCCGGCGGCGGGGGTTTGACACAGCTCCTCCATGGCCCGCATCGAATGGCCTACGATGCCATTCACAACGATCGCGTATTCGTCTGTTTCTGGTTGTTGGCCGCCGGGTTGATCGTGATCGGGCGGAAGGCAAAGCCTCCGCTCCGGCAGTGGGCGTCATTGCCCGCGATCTTGTTCACCGTGACGACGCTGGGCACGGCTGCGATCTACGGATCGCCGGGAACCAATTGCAATCACCTGGTCGATTTGCAGGCGTCCGCGGTGGTGGTGATCGCATCGAGCTTTCAATCGTGTCGCCCTTGGGGCCGGTGCGCGGCCCTGGCCGCGACATCGATCGTCCTGATCTCCGCCATCCTCAGCGGGGTCAAGGCGGTGAGCATCATGCGCGAGAACCGGCATGGCACGATGATGTCCGCCCTGGCCGACGCGGATCGCTCAACCGCCACCGGGCCGTTGCTTGCGGAAAACCCCATCCTGCCGATCCTCCAGGGCCGCCGTCCTTACATGCTCGATTCGTTCATGTTTCGCGCGGTGTGGATGCGTGATCCGAAGATTGCCGACCGCTTCTGGAACGATTTGTCGCGCCGGCAATTCCGTGCCGTGATTCTCAGCGGCCCGCCGGGGGACCCAACCCGTTCCGGAAACGCCGGAAACTTCGGGCCGGGATTCATCGAACTGTTGCAGCAAAACTACGAATTGATCGGCCACCATGGCGAGTATTGGGTCTATCTGCCCAAACGGCCCTGACGCCCCATGAAGCCGCTATTATTGTCAAACCCCACCATCGGCTTGCACCGATATGTGAGTATCATAATTCCCGATGACTTCGACAGGGGTTTCCAATCTCACTCGCCCGATTCTGGCGCTGCTCTTGGCGGCGTCGGGGCTGCTGGCGGCCGGCTGCGCCGTTCGGCAGGTCGTCTCCTGGCGAAACTACGGCGACCTGGAAGATGAGGGCGGAATCTGGACCGCCATCGCCCTGGATGCGCGCGACGGAATCCTCTACCGCCCGATCGTCTCCGACATCGGTTACGGCGGAACGCGCTACGGGCCGCTCCATGCCGTGCTGCACGCGGGGCTGCTGAAGGCGGGAATGGCCCCCATCCCCAGCGGATTTCTCATCGGCCTGGTCACCGCCGCCGCCGCGATTGCCGGAATCTACCAACTCATGCGGCGGCTGAAAGTCCCCGCCTCCTTCGCCATCGCATTGACCAGCTTCTTCCTGGCGGCGTTTTCCGTGCGATCGGGAATCCTGTCCATCAAGGCGGACCTTCTGGCGGCGGCGCTGGACGTGTGGGGATTGATCGCCACCCTGCCCCTGGCCGATCCCATACAAAAACCGGAAGCGCGGCGATGGCCCGCGACGTTGCTCGCCGGAACGTGCTTCGCCCTGGCCGCGGCTTCCAAAATCACCAGCCTGTTTGGAATCGCCACGGTCGTCACCTGGCTGCTGCTGCGGGGAAAAACTAAAAGCGCCGCTCGGCTCGTGGCCGTCTTCTGCATCGCAGTGACGGCCGCCGTGCTGGCCGTGCAGTGGGCCAGCGGCGGGCGGGCGATTGGGGTTTTCGCCGCCTCCGCAGCCGCCGGCGGCGGTCTGGGACGCCTCGCCCAGGCGCCGCTCTTTTTCTTCCCGGCGATCTTCAGCCGCGATCGCGTCGTCGGGGGTTTCTGGATCGCCGCGGTCGTGATGATCCTGACCCGGCGAAACTGGACCAGTCTTGAGACCCTTCTGCTGGGATACAGCACGCTGGGAACGATGGCGATCTTCGGCTCGCGGGGAACCGACATGAACCACCTGATGGACCTGCACCTGGCGTCGCTGCTGGTGTTGGCGGTGGCGTGCCAGACCGGTTGGATCGCCCGCGCCGCCCTGTTGCTGATGGCCGCCATCTCGCTGCATGCGGCCCACTCCTGCATCAACGACGTGGACTACATCCGGCAACACCATCCCCGCGCCGCCATGCTCGCCTGCCTGGCCGACGCCGCCGCCTCGCCCGTGCGCGGCCCGCTGTTTGCCGAAAATCCCATCTTGCCGATACTCGCCGGCGAGCGCCCCTACGTGCTGGATTGCTTCATGTTCAGCGTGATCGACCTGAAACACCCTGCCGTCGGCGATAGGCTGCGCGACGATCTGGCCCGTCAGCGTTTCCGCGCGGTGATCGTGACTGGCGAACTGACGCATAATACGATGCCGACGCCAACCGATCCGTGGCCGGGATTCCTGATCCTCATGAGGACCCGATATGAACTGAAGGCCACCGAAGGCCGAAATTTGGTCTATCTGCCCAAGAGGCGGTAGCGCATGGAAGAGAATCCAAACCAAAAACAAAATCCCGCCGATGCCGGCGCCAGTGGCGCGCGTTTGCCGGAAGTCTCCGTGATCGTGCCGACGATCAACGAATCGGAGAACCTGCCGGCGCTTTTGCGGCGCATCAGCGCGGCCATGCCGGGCGTGGATTACGAAGTGCTGATCGTGGACGACAACAGCGCCGACGCGACGCCGGCCGTTTGCGCCGAACTGGCCAAACAATATCCCCTGAAGCTGCTGGTCCGCACTCAGCCGGCCAACGGCCTGAGCGGGGCGGTCCTGCACGGCATGGCCGCCGCTCGGGGGAAATACCTGTGCGTGATGGACGCCGACCTGCAACATCCCCCCGAAAAACTGCCGGAGCTGCTGGCGCCCTTGCGCGGCGGCGAGGCGGATTTCGCCCTGGGCTCCCGATACGTCCCCGGCGG
>JBEKKC010000023.1:0-34707 GCA_050010915.1 Tepidisphaeraceae bacterium
CTCCGGCAACCGGCTGTTGAATAGCGGCGTCCCTTTCCGCTCACTAAATCGCACTCGACAAGTCCGGCAGTACAACAACCGAAACGTCTCATGTCTGCCGTAGCGTCCACAGACCGTTAACCCGCATATTTCGTCTCCATGCCGATGAGGACGTGAGATGCACTTGGAACAGCCGATCGGCTGATTCCGGCTGGTTGGGCGCAAACCACCCCCTTACCCCCATGAGTTTCGCCGGGTTGTGGGGCGTTATCCGCTGAGATTGGGCATAGGGGATGACAGCCGGGTGACCAGATCGCGCAGCAGGTTTTGCAGCGGATAGCCGCTGGCCAGGTGCAGCACGATCCGCCGGACGCTGGCGACCACGCGAGCGCCGATCTTCAGCAGCTTCAGTCGGATCGTCGGCATCTGCGCCTCCTGCAACGCCGTGCCGATCAGATGCTCCCGCCGCAAGGTTTCCACCAGCACGTAAGCGGCGGCGCTGAGCAGCACCCGGAACTGGTTGGCATCGAAGTCGTGGCAACTGGTGCGGTCGGCGAAGAGTCCCAGTTGTTGTTCCTTGATCCGGTTCTCGCATTCGCCGCGGGCACAGTAGATTGTGTCATACAACGACTGGGCCTGGCCTTGCAGGCTGGTGACCACGAAGCGGGGATTGGGGCCTTGGGAGTTGTGCTCGGCCTTGATGATCGTGCGGCGCGAACGGTCCCAGGTTTGCGCGGCATAGTCCGTCTCGGTGAACAGGCGTTGGTCCTGGCCCGTCGCCTCGAAGCGCCGTTGTGCCTCCTGCATCAGCGGCTCGGCCAGTTCCAGCAACCTGGAGTTCTTGGCGATCCCCACGAGGTAGTCCACCTGGTGCCGGTCGCACCAACGCAGCAGCCTCCAGCGGCAAAACCCGCTGTCGGCGCGGAAGAGGATCTTCACTTGGGGCCAGGCTTGGCGGAAACGCTCCACCAAGAGCTTGAGAATCGCCCGGCTGTGCTTGGAGGCGTCGATGTTGCTGGGACGCAGATACGCCGCCAGCAGTTGCGTCCCGCAAAAGACGTACAGCGGCAGGAAGCAGTAGTGGTCGTAGTAGCCGTGGAAGAACCGGCCCACCTGATTGCCGTGAACCTCATCATCGGTGGCGTCGAAGTCCAGGATCAATTCCTTGGGCGGCTGCTTGAACGAGCGGATGAACGCCTCGACCAGTTCCTCGGCGATGGCCATGTTGGTCTGGCGGTTCACCCGATTCTCCAAGCGGCACAGGGTGGGCGGCGAGGCCAGGGGACGATCCGGATCGATCCCGCGATCCACGGCCCCGAACGTGTCCTTGGGCCGGGCGATCAACTGCATCACCGGATCATCGCGAAGGGTCTGATGGTCGTTGCCGTCCTCGTATCCCAGGGCGATGCCGTAGATGCGTTGCCGCAGCAGGGTCAGTTGCGTGTGGGCGATGCGCAGCGGATCGCGCGGATCGGGCACGACCTGATCGATCCGTTCGGTCAATCCCAGCCGGCGATCCACCTCGCGGAGCAGAAGCGCCCCGGCATCGGAGGTGATCGCGCCTCCGCCGAAATCCGCGATCACGGCTCTGCGTCCCTGGGGTGTAAAAACCAATCCGTTGGTGTTACAGTCTGTCATGCGACGGCCTTGCCTCCGTGTAGGTGTCTTTTTTGGCTAAGAACAGACACTACAGGAAGTAAGGCCGTAGCGCTATATGGGTTGCTTGAAAATCCGATGAAATATGCGGGCTAAGGTCCGAGGGGTATTCATGCAGACTGTTCACGCTGTAGTTGAGTGTCCATTGCGGGACGGTTTTCGCGTGAGGCAGGTCGCGGGAATGTTCGATTTGCCGGTGGGCGCCGGGGCGAGATCGGAGTTTTTGGTCCGGATTCCGTCGGTGGATGAACCGTGGAGCATCGGGGCCATTGTCGGGCCGAGCGGGTCGGGCAAAACGACCATCGCCAGGCAGGCTTTCGGCGGGCGATTGGTTGATCGATGGGATTGGCCCCAGGATCGGTGCATCCTGGATGGTTTCCCGGAGCCGATGGGGATTCGGGAGATTACGCAGTTATTGGGAAGCGTGGGATTCAGTTCGCCGCCGGCCTGGTTGCGGCCGTTTCACCTGCTGAGCAATGGCGAACAATTCCGGGTGAACCTGGCTCGGACGTTGGCGGAGATGCCCGAACTGGCGGTGGTGGATGAATTCACCAGCGTGGTGGATCGGACCGTGGCCAGGATCGGTTCGGGCGCCATCAGCCGGGCGATTCGACGAAGCAATCGCAGGCTGGTCGCGGTGACGTGTCATTACGACGTTCTGCAATGGCTCGAGCCGGACTGGGTGTTGGACATGGCGGCGGAGCAGAACAGGGGACAGGTGACAGGTGAACAGGTGACGGGAGAGAGAATTTCGCCTGCCATCCGTTCGGCTGTCACCTGTCAGTTTCGGAGGCCGAGGATCGAATTGGAAATCGTGCGGTGCCGTGGCTCGGCGTGGAGGTTGTTCAGCCGTCATCACTATCTGAGCGGGAAGTTGCATCCGTCGGCGCAATGCTTTGCGGGATTGGTGGAAGGGCGGGCGGCGGCGTTTGTGGCGGTGCTGCCGTTTCCGCATCCAACGCGGTCCGGCTGGCGCGAGCACCGGTGCGTTTGCGTGCCGGATTTTCAGGGCGTGGGAATTGGCAACGCCACGAGTGAATTCGTTGCCTCTTTGTTCGCGGCCACGGGCAAGCCGTACACGAGCGTGACCAGCCATCCGGCGATGATTCACCATCGGGCGAGGTCGGCGAATTGGCGGATGGGGCGCGGGCCGTCGCGGATTCGACGGGGACATCGGAGAAACGGCGTGATGGCCGCATGGGATAGAACCCTGAGCAGCCGGCGGATGACCGCCAGCTTTGAATACGTCGGCGAGGTGAATGGTGAAATCGCAAGGCGATTTGGAATCAGGACCGGAACCGGACGATCCATCGGAAGCGCTGCGCCGGGAGATTCATAAATTGGCTTATAACGGGGCGACGAATCGCGATATCAGCGAGGTGTTGAAAATCGACGCGTTGGAGTTGGAACAAAGGTTTGCGGAATTGCTGGTTGAGGCGCGGGCGGGGCGGCGGGTTTTGCTGCGGGGGAAGCAAACGGAGGTCGCGGTGAAGGGAGGAAATGCATCGATGCTGTCTTTGCTGGGGAAAGATGAGCTTGGACAAGGGCGAGTTAGTTCCGCCGGCAAAACTCCTCGGCCTGAACCGGAACTGGAGCCAAAGGTGGGTTGAGCTTCGCCCGCACGTGCAGCAGTTGCGGCTGTGGCACGATCAGACGCGGTTCAAGATTGTCACATCGGGCCGGCGGAGCGGGAAAACGGAACTGGCCAAGCGACGGCTGGTGGAGCATTTGTTTCGGAAAACGTGGCACGGGCAACCGGGCCGATATTTCGCGGCGGCGCCGACGGTGGAGCAGGCGAAGCGGGTTTTCTGGGATGATTTGAAGTTATTGATTTGGCCGGAGTGGATCGGCTCGATCAAGGAAACGGAGTTGCGGATCGAGACGACCAAGGGGGCGCAGCTTTGGGTGCAAGGGATGGAGAAGCCGCAACGCATCGAGGGAAGCCCGTGGGATGGGTGCGTGATCGACGAGATAGCGAATTGCCGGCCGAAGATGTGGGAGGCGCACATCCGGCCGATGCTGGCGGATCGGCGGGGATGGGCCTGGCTGATCGGCGTTCCGGACATGGATTCACCGGGCCAGACGGATTACGAAAAGCTGGTTTTGCTGGCGCAGGCCGGCGCGGATCCTGAATGGGCGTATTTTAGCTGGCCCTCGGCCGAGATCCTACCGGCGGAGGAGGTCGAGTCCGCGCGCCGCCTGCTCGATCCGCTGATCTTTCAGCAGGAATATCTGGGCCAATTCGTGATCGCCCGCGGCAGGGCATTCGCGGATTTCGATCCGGCGATTCACGTAAAGTCGACGCCGTACGATCCATCCCTGCACATTTGTTGGTCGCTGGATTTCAACATCAACCCGATGTGCAGCGGAATCATCCAGCACGATCGCGGAGTGGTGAGGATTATCGATGAGCTTTCGCTTCCGGATACGGATACGGAATCGGCGTGCGATGCGTTCCTGGACGCGGCCGAGCGCCGGGGCTGGGATTTACGGAACGTGGCGATATACGGTGACGCCAGCGGTTGGGCGCGCGACAGCACCAGCGGGAAGTCCGATTGGGCCATCGTGCTGCAACGGCTGCACAACCTTTCACCACGGATGAAGGTGCCGCGGAGCAATCCGGCGATCAAGGACACGATCAACGCGGTGCGGGCGATTCTTCGCTCGACCGATGGAGCGACCCGTTTGTCGATCGATCCGCGGTGCCGTCGTCTCGTTGATGATCTGCGAAATGCCGTGTGGCCGGGGAATCTCGATGCGCAGCATGCCCTGGCGTGGTTCAGATATTTCGTGGAACGGGAGTATTACATTCAGCTTCCAAGGCTGGCGTCCTTCGGAAAGATCGGGTTTTCAACATGACACCGACGTTTACGAGCATGACACAACTACCCGCGGCGGCCGCGGCGGCGCCGTTGGTGGGGGAGGCGACGAGCGCACAATCAATTCGTGCGTCCGCAGGCGGGATTCCGGGATTCAGTGCGGCGGGATTGGCGGGATTCTTCACGGCGGCGCCGGGGACGTATCAGACGTACCGGCAAATCTCGGCGCATCCGACCAATGCGTTGGTGCGCGGAATCGTCGCGGCGCCGATCGTGGCCAATAGCTGGCGATGGAAGAAATGCCGACCGGACGTGCCCGAGGAATGGGTCGATTTCGCACAACAGGTGTTTGGGCCATTGCGACAAGCGCTGGTGCGAGATGCGCTGCGGGCGCTGGAATTTGGGTGGGCGGGATTTGAAAAAATCTGGGAGATTCAGAATGGCCGGAGAATCCTGGCCCGGCTCAAGCCGTTGCTCTGGGACTGCACGGATATTCTGCTGGACGAGCATGGCAATCCGGCGGGGTTGCTGAATCGGCCGCCGGGCAGTGCTCCGGTGGTTCTCACGGCGGGCAAGTATTTTCTGTATAGCTATGACGGGGAAGCGGCCAACCCATACGGCCGGTCGCGTCACGAGAACGTCCGCCAGGCGTGGTCGGAGAGCGAGCAGATTCGCCAGCGGCTGGCCCAATACATGAAGAAAGTTTCGGGGATCGTCGTGCAACTGCATTACCCCGAAGGCACCAGCCGGGACACGGCCGGCGCGGAACGGCCCAATCAATGGCTCGGCCAACAGGTGCTGGATTCCGTCTCGGCCGGACGGAGCGTGATGTTCCCCAACGGGTTCGCTTCCACGAGCGATCCGCGGATGGCGTACGAACTGGCCGGCAAAAGTCCGTGGCAGCTTTCGACGCTGGGGGCCCAAGGGGCCGATCATGCGCCGGGGATGAAGCTTGTATTGGAATATTACGATGCCCTGATTTTCCGCGGCTGGCTTCGGCCGGAGCGGACCGGGCTGGAATCCCGCTACGGAAGCAAGGCGGATGCGCAAACGCATACGGACACGGCGACGCTCGACAGCGAATTGATCGACCGTGACATCGCCGATGCGGTGACGCGCGACGTGGTGGACGAATTGCTGGTTTTGAATTTCGGCCGGCGGGCGCGCGGGGCGGTGGCCATCGAACCGGCGCCGATCGAAACGGATTCACTCGGGGTTTTGCGCGGGGTGCTCAATTCGCTGATCGCCAAGGATGGGGCGGAGGCGGCGGGGAAGATCGACGTGGCGGGATTACTGGATCAGCTTTCGGTGCCGAGGGTGGGTTAGGGGGGGGCAGTCGGCAAATTCAGGTAGGCCCTCACCGCGGCCCTCTTCCGGAGTACCGGGCGAGGGGGAATATGGGGAATTGCAATTGGGGAATTAACAATCATAACCATGACTCAACCAACTACACCATTCAAACTTCACGTACCCGATCTGTCGCCGGATTCTACGGTGACGGCGGCGGGCGATCTTCCGGCGGAAGTGGCGGGGCAGCCGGCCAGCTATTTCTGGAAGGACATGATCCACGCGGGGAATTACGTTCATCCGGCTCGGACGTTCTCGCTGGCGGTGGATCGACAGCGCTTGCAGCGCTGGGCAGAGACGGGCCAGCAAATGCTGGCGGCGGGGGTGGCGATTCCGATCAATTGCGATCATTCGGACGCAGCCCGGGACGTTGTTGGATATGTCAAGGAGTTCAAGCTCGACGGCGATCGGCTTCTGGGGTTGTGCCAGTTCATCGGAGACGACGCGGCTTTGACGGCGGCGCGGAACTCGGTCTCCGTGGGGATCGACCCGGATTTTACGGATGGCCAGGGGCGGAAGTGGGGGGAGGCGGTCGTTCATCTGGCGCTGACGCCGGTGCCGGTGGTTCCGGACCAGGATCAGTTCGTGCAATTGCCGAATGAAGAAGAAATGCCGACGCTGCCGTGTACGCCGGAGCAGTTTGCAACGCTGCGCGACTTGATCGGGCAGGACGTTGCGGGGGAGGAATGCGTGTCGCGGATCATCCAGCGATTGCAGACTGAAGACGAAGCCGAAACTCCGGATTTGCAGGCGGAGCTGGCGGCGGCGCGGGAGCAGATCTTTCAACTGTCGGCAAAATTGCCGCCGGCGATGCCGGGGGACGTTGAAGCGGCGATGACCGAATCGACGACGGCGAAATTCGACGCGGCCGTGGCCCGCGGATCGCTCTCGCCGTCGGCGAGGGACCGGCTGGTGGCGACGCTGGTCCGCGGGGGAGACGGAAAAGCCAACGTGATCGCGCTCTCCCGCTCGGCGAATCCCGGCGGCGAGCGGTGCCTGGCGATGGCGGTCGCGGAGATACTTCTGGACAACGAGCCGATCCCGCTTGGTGAAGCCACCGGCCTCCAGGCGATGGGGCGGCAGATTCCGGGCGAGGAATCTTCTTCAATCGAGCAACTGAGGCAATACATGACGAAGATCGCGAGCGTGTCGGGTTAACAGCCCCACGGCGGCGCCGTGGGCGTTCAGGGATCTCGGGGTTTTTCGATAATTCAAATGTTCCGCAAATCATTTTCTTCGAAAGGATCACAATGTTTTCGAATCCACAAGGTAAACCGGGTGTGGTGGGGAATTACAATTCTCAGCCGCGCGAGGTGTTTTATTCGGGACGGCAATTCGCACAGTTCTGGGCGCCGCCGGTCACGGTTGACGGGACGAATTCAAGCAATCCGCTGAATTCGCCATACACGTGGCTGCTGTGGGCGGGCACGCCGATGGGCCGGGTCGCGGCCACCGGCAAATACGCCAACAGCATTTTAGGTTTGACCGCCGCGGCCGCGGCGAGCGGGGCGACGTCGATCACGACGGACGTGAACACGGCGGCGGAAATCGTGCGGCGGATCGGGGCATCGGGGACGTTCAAGCTGACGGGACCGCCCGCCGCGGCCGGGACCGTCGCCACGCAGGTGGTCACCTATTCCGCGGTCAACACGACCACGGGCGCGATCACCTGCACGGCGCTTTCCGCGGCGGCGGTGGTCGGTTCGCTGATCCAGCCAACCGACGGGAGCGAAACCGTCCTCACGCTTTTGTGCGAGGTCGATGGACTTCAGATCGTCGATCAGACCCACACCAATCGGGTCGACGTGTTCTGCGGCACGCTGCTGGCGGGCGGCGGAACGATCAATACGGGGATGATCGTCAATTATCCGTCCGATCCCTCGCTCAAGGCGTATTTGAAAGCGGCGCTGCGAACGACCTGTCCGGGAGTGACGTTCCTGGACGACATCACGGGATAAGCGGAAAAACTCGAAATTCGAAATTCGAATGACGAATCAAATTCGAAATTCGAAGGAAAACCGTTTCGAATTTCGAGTTTCGGATTTGATTCGAATTTCGAGTTTCGGATTTCGAATTTCCATTACTTAACCATCCAACTTTTCAAGGACCCACATCATGGCATACGTTTCCATCAACGACATCCTGGGCGCTCCCAACCTTTGCGGGATCATCCAGAGCACGGTCAGCGGCATTCCCAATCCGTTTCCGCAGGCATTTTTCCAGGTCGATCAGACCGTGGACGGCGACACGGGCGAGTACAAGGTGTTCAGCGGGTCGCGGACCAACGCGACCATTTCGCCCTACGGAGCGCCGTCGAAAAACCGGCAGCTTCGCGAGATCGGCGTCAAGGCGGTGAAGCTGCTGCACAGCATCGAGAACATCGTGCTGCCCGTGAAGGATTACATCAACCTTCTGAACTACAACGACCTGGCCAAGCAAAAGATGGGCATCGACGAAGTGAGCCGGCAAATTCGCGAGGCCCGGTTCACGCAGGACAACCTGCGCATCAGCGCGCTGACGTCGATGTTGTTCAAGACGCAGATTTACTACGACGGCCTGGGCAATCTGCTTCCCAGTTCCACCGGTGCGCAGACGACGGTGGATTACACCGTGCCGGCGGGGAACCAGAATCAGCTCGACGTGTTCGGAACCGGAAGCCCGATCCTCAGCGCGGGATGGGAGACGACCACGACCGCGATCGACAAACAGATTCAGGCGCTGCATCGGGCGGCGGTGGAATTAACCGGATACGAGCTGAAGCACGCGTTCTACGGCAAGAACGTTCCCGGCTATCTGACCAGCAACGCCAACCTGGGAAATTATTTCTTCCGCGACAACTACGGCCCGAACGCATTCGGTCCACAGTACATCGCGACGGCGGACATTCCGAATCCCCTGTTGGGATTGACGTGGCACAAGGCGTATCAGAGTTTCTTCTACGATCAGAACGGCAACCGGCAGACGCTGGTGGGAGACGACCAGATCGTCTTCACGCCTGAGCCGAGCACGGCGTGGATCGGATTTTTGGAAGGGACGTATCCGGTTCCGTCGAAGGCGGGGATCATCACGCCGGCCGAGCCGGCCGTTGTTTCCAGCATGGAGACGCACGCGGGAATGTTCGCCTACGGGATGGCCAGCGCCGATCCGCCCACGGCGAAGATTGTGTACGGGGACACGTTTCTGCCGGTACTGAAGGTTCCCAGCGCGATCTTCGTGGCCACCGTCAATTTCTAGGCCTTTGCCTGAGTTACCCTGCTTGTGAAATGCGTTTACCGCGAAGGCGCGAAGGGCGCGAAGTTACGCGAAGAGAGCCAATTTATTTTCTACTTCGCGTGCTTCGCGCCTTCGCGGTTTGTCTTTACGGTTGTGCATGACATCGAGTCGCGGTGGAAGAGATACAGATATGATCGATCCATTTACGCAAGTTTCGCGGGCGATTTTGGGCGCGCTGGGGGCGGACGCCGGGTGGGCGGGGATGGTCAAGCCGGGGAACGTTGTCGATATGACCGCCGATTCGTTCGAGCAGTTCAGATCGCAGGTTCAGCCGGGCGACGTTCCCGAGGCGATCCTGCTTCAGGGCCGGTTCAAGTTGAAACCGTTCGGGTCAAGCAGCCGAATTGCGGAGATGGAGCAGAGTTTTCAGCTTATCGTCACGCACGACTCGTTGCGGGTCAGTCCGGTCAATCAGTTGAAGTATCAGACGCTGGTTGCCCTGGCGAAATCGGGTCCGACGCTGGGGTTCGACGGGCTGATCCGCGGTTGGGAAATCACGCAGGGCGAAGACGATTGCCTCGGCCAGAAGCAATGGCGGAGGGGGACGCAACGATGGGTGAGTGTGCTGGCGATTTGTGTGAGTATGTACGTGACGCGCGAAAGTTTGATCGCGTGAGATGGCATTCGTCATTTGTCACTTGCGAATGCGGCCATTGACCAATGACTAATGACCAATGACCAATGACATTTGTTTTCTGGAGCTCGTTCAATGTCGGCAACTCTTTCCAATCCCATTGTCTCGGTGCAGTTGAAATGCCAGTTGACGGGCGGGGCGGCGCCGGCGGTGGTCACGTCGCAGGTGAACCATCAGCCGAACGTTGCTCTGGGCTCGGGGAACTCCGCGGGGAACGTGGACCGATGCTTCTCCGAGCCGTTCACCGTGAGCGCTGGGTCGCCGCTGACGATCAATCTGGCGTCGGCGACCGATCCGTTGGGCAATGCGGCAACGTTCGTGCACGTCAGCTCTGTACTGGTTGAAAACGACGGCACGACGGCCGGCCAGGACTTCACTGTTGGCGGCGGGACTCACCCGGTGTTGGGAACGGACCAGGGCACGGCCCAGGCCAACGGCGGCGCATTCTTCGTCATCAACCCGAATCCGGGGTATTCCGTCGTGTCGGGAACCAGCGACACGCTGCAAATCTCGGTGGCGTCAGGGACGAACGTTCCGGGGAAAGTTACGGTGATTGGGCGATCGGCGTAAAAAAGAAGAGGGCACATTGAACCCCCGCAAAGCGGGGGGCTAACGGAGAAACATCTTATGGCGGCCTCAGTATTTCATTCCGGTGCGTTCGGCACGGCGGCGTTGGGCAGCAACGAAATTTCGGTCGTTGGTTGGTCGGTTCAACCGACGGCGCAATTGGTCGAATTCAAAAACAGCAAAAGCGGGGGATACGTCCTGCGCGAAGCCACGTTCAAGGATTGCAGCGTGACGATCGACGCGGACTTCGATTTTGGGAACAATCCGTTTCAGACGCCGTATTCGATTCAGCCGGGCACGACGCTCACGAACGTCAAGTTGTGTCTGCACCAAAGCGCATCGGGCCAACTCGACGGGCTGGCGTGGACGTTCTCGTCGCTGGTCGTGGATTCGACGCCGCAGAAGCTGCAAGTGGATGGCCGGATCACGACGCGGTTCACGGCGAAGGGGAATGGAAGTTATACGCCAGCGTCATAATTAGTCATTGGTCATTAGTCATTGGTCATTAGTCATTTGCAAATGCGCCTGACCAATGACCAATTACCAATGACATGAGGTTGACATGAGCGATCTGAAAGACCTTGTGGCTCTGGGCGATTCATCGACGTTTGCGGGCCACGTTCTTTCTCCGCCTCGGCTGATCGAGTTCGCCGAGGCGGAGGAAGAGGCGGCGGCGCAGTACCTGCGCGGGATCGCCAAGGCGGCTGCCGCGCTTCCGGCAACGGTTCGCGATGCGCTGCACCAGCGGGCGGTGGACAACCTGCGCGGCCATCCGTTCAGCTATGGATCGGCCGCATTCGACCAGTGGGCGCTGTCGATGTCGGCGGCGCCGTTTTTGACTTGGCTGCTGCTGCGGATCAAGCATCCGAAAATGACGCTGAGCGAGGCGTCGCAACTGTTGTGCGAAGGCGAATACGCGGCGAAGGTGGGGGCCGTTTGGTCGATGTGGGGGTATAAGCCGACAAAAAAATCGCTCTCCCCGCCCGAAAGGGTTCCGGCATCCGCCCCGGCGAATGCCGGCCCATCGACTGGCGGGGAATCTTCAGCCGTCTCACCGGGCATGGTTCAGACGGCCTCGGCCTGACGTATGCGCAGGCGTCAGAACTGACCTGGCCGCAACTGATGCATGCGATGGGGATTTCTTCCAACGCCGTGTCGGATGACGATCTGGCGGAAAGCCTCGATGCCAGGCAAGACGCGGTTTTCGATCGCATTATTGCCCGCCGGCGCTGCCTGCCGGTCGAGTTGCTGCGGGTGCCGGCGGCGGATTTGGCGGCACTGGTTTGCTCCGAAACGGGCGGCGAGCCGCCGGCGATGGAACAATTGTTGAGCGGCATTCGGCGGTATGCAGCCGCGGTACGGTGAAGCGGTTACAACGGGGCTTTCGTTACGGAACTCTCCACAATGTCTTCGAGTTCGGCCTTGATTTTTGCGTTGGCGGCGCTATCGGCCTGGATATATTTGGACACATCCATTTTCGATGGCCGGTGAACGCCCTGGATGCGATATTGACCGGGTCCATCGGGAGGGATAGCGTATTCAGCGTCACGAGTCACGACTGGAAAGCCGGGAGGGTGTGGAGGTGATTGCCGGCCCGGCGCCGATTCATCTTGAGCCTCTTTGATGCCGCTTTTCACTGCAAATTTCATAATCACGATAACCAGACCGATGACACCGATGACGATGCCCCAATTCAGGAGGGGCCGCATTTGGTCGACCGTGCCGGCGCGGTCGTAGGATCCGGGATGGTCGGGGTTAACCCAGAGAACGATCAACACGATCGCACTGACGGAAATCACAAACGCGATGAGAAATAGCATTGCCCATCTTTTGCCCGGCTTCACAGGACCTCCCAATTTAGAAGAAAGCAGCGTACCTATTCGAGTTTGTGAATAGAAGCACGATTGCCTATTGAATCAGCGTGACGCTAAACGTGACGAAAGGTCCATGCGGTCTGGCATCGGGCCATATGTCAATTATGAGGTGGCGGCCAAAATAGATGTATTGGCCGGATTCGTTGGCTGAGAGCGGGTTGGCCGGATTGACATCGGCTTCATCCGCTTTTCCGAATCTCATCTGCACATCTTGCAGTTCATGGATATTCAAGGCGTTTTCCAGTGATGGATCGGTAAGATAGATCGACTTCACGAGACCGTCGCGGATTTCGAAATCGACGTGCAAATCATCGCATTCAATTTCTGCGTAACCGCGCTTTTGAAATTCTTGAGCATGGGGCAACGCAAGGGCGGCCGATTCAGGACTGCCGAGCATGACGCCGTGGAAGGACATTTTGGTGGCTGGAAGACTGGGATTTGCGAGAGCCGAAAAGTTATTCGCGATTTCGACGATACCTGGAGCCGTTTGCGGATTGGATGGGGCAATTGCTGCGTGTGAATTCGGACTCTGGGCGGAGGAAGGGGGCCTCTGTTCGCATCCAGCCAAAAGAAATGCCAGGCTGATGCCGAAACGGACATGCCAACTCAGGGCGCTTGGCTTGGGGAACACGGCTCACCTCCGATTCCAATTCACGGTACGCGAAGAATTCTGTCGAATCCACGGACGCCTCGCAAGCGTTGGGCGATGATTTGAAGGGAAGTCATTGAGGATATAGTTATGGCATCCGATAATTCGAGCCTTGGAAGTGGCGTGGCCGAGGACGCGGCCATAGGTGGATATGAGGCGCTTCCCGAACAATTGCGCCGAATGAAGGGGGAATCGGACATTACCAGCCAATCTGGCGATCCGAATCAGTTAATGCAACAGGAAAAGCAGCTTCAGGATTCGGAGTATGCTGGTGCTGCGGGAATGCTCCGCTATGGCGTTCGTAAATTCTACGGCGAGTTTTTCTCTCGCGAGGATCCCGATCTAGCGGAACAACAGTATGAGCAGGCCGCGCAGGCCAGCCAAGCCGCCGACCAGGTCGCGAATGACAAGACATTCTCGAGCCAAGGGTTCAAGAGCCAGGCCGAAGCAAACGCATTTGCCGAACATTTGAGGCAATCCGCCAGCGCGATCCATAAGAATGATCCCGTCAAAAAAGAGCAGCTTCTGGGTGAAGCCGCTGCCGCCGACGAGGCGGGCAAGCAAGACCAGGACGCGCTACAGAAGGAGTTGCAGCGCACCAATGCTCAAGCGTCGGCATTGAATTCGACGCAGCATGGGGGTTTGGGGCCGAACGCGGAAGACCTGGCGGGAAAACTTGCGGACACGGCCAAGAGGCTCGGCGACGCGGCCACGAAATTGGACAAGCTGGTTTCCAACGCGAAGACCCCCACGGTTTTGAAGGATTGAACCATGGCTTTGGATTCATCAACTGCGATCACGTTCCTCGGCGTGCAGGCGTGGGACGAGGGGACGGAGGAAAACTTCGTCCGCACCGGCAAGAGCACGGCCGTCCGCACGATGCTCTGCGCCTGGGAGGATCGCATCGCGATCATCAACCAAATCCGCGGCGGGGGGACGCAAGTCGGATCGGTTTACTATTACACGCCGTCGCAGGTCTATCCGGATGCGCCGTCGCTTCCCTTTGATTCCATCCACGTCGAAGGGCTTGCGGGCGAAAGCGGGCTGAACGTCGGCCCCAATGGGCTGGTGGGATACAAGTACGCGCGCTTGCGCATCACCTATAAAAGCCTGGACTATTTCGACGGCGTGACGACGGGGACAATGTCGTTGGATTTCGCGACGCAGGTGGTCGGCTTGCCGCGGAGTGCGCCGACGTACCAGTTTCCCGATGGGACGCCGCTGGCGCCGCAGGATAGTCCGCCGATCCGCGTGGGCATCGTGACGATCGTGCAGACAAGGAAGAACCTGGCCGTGCTGCCGACGTCGCTGGTTCAAGGCCTGGCGGGTTCGGTCAATTCATCGACGTTCCTGGGGGGCGGCACGGGGACCGTGCTGTTCGACGGGGCTCACGCCGATCGGCGATTGACCACCACCGGCGCCGAGAACTGGGACATGACGTATAAATTTCTCTATCTCCCCACGGGCTGGAACAACATCCTTCAGCCGAGCTCGAGGAGTTCCAGCTCCACGGCGGTCGGCACGTTTCAACAGGTGACGCGCATTTCGGACGGCAGGACGCTGTACGCGTTGGCCGATCTCAGCCCGCTTTTGGATTAAGGAGATTTCTTGCAGCCCTATCCGCGTGCCAACATCAGTGAAGGCGACGGCGTGACGCTTTCGGTCGATCTGTACAATCGGATCGTCGAGGACATGGAACGGCTGGACCGGCTGGCCGTCATGCCGCCGCTGTTTATGACCGGCGGCGCCAGCGGAACGACCATCGGGTTTCAGTCAACGCCCGGGGAGCTGGTGTTGGTGGCCATCATCGGGGCGGAAACGGGGGGTGGCAGATACCAGGGATCCATTCTCTACGGCAGCAGCAGCGGGAGCACATCAACCAACTTCCAACTGCAAAGCCAAGTGAATCAGTCGGCCACCGACGGCCCGGCGCCGCAAACGCAATCCAACGGAACGCTGGTCAATAATGCGCTGGTCATCAACCTCAACGAGCCCTATGTAAATGGCTCGCATTTGCTCTGGGGCAATGTGGCGGAGGTGTTTTATGTCATTGGTCGGACGATGGGCTATACGCCCGAGAGCACGCCCCGCACGATAGTATACGTCGAAACGTGGCCCATTTATCCGGTGATCGCGAAGATAACCGGCGTTTACCAAGGGACTTACGGCGGAGTGTATTATGGAGGACTCGCCCAGGGTCAATTTGCCAGCAGCGGGAATTTCGGATTCAACAATCTGTTAAGCAGTCTCAGCTCGGCATTTTTGCCCAATGTGGACAATTGCTGGATCACAAACAACTGGGAGCAGACTTACAGCTTTCAGGCCCGTAATGGATTGGCCGTCGGCCAATACGTTTGGGGATTGATGGCCGGCTTTCCGCAGTATTCGACGATTACGAGCGGAAATTCCAATTCCAACAACATCTGGTTTCAGGTCTACACGTGGTTTCCGCCGCAATCCGCCGCGTTGACCCACCCAGTTCAGAATCTTGTCACGGACCAGACCGCGGGTTCGGCTTATGGGATCAACGAACAGACCATGCTGAACAACTTAAAGACAGATGTGACAAACATTCAGGCGGCACTGAGCAATCTTTACGCGAATTTGAAAACGGCGGGATATTCGTTATAGCTTGTTGCACGAAAGATTTGATCTTGACCGCGCCTAATGGATTGTGGTATCGAACGGTCAAGCCGTTGTGGAACCACGGCAGGAGCTTTTTAGATTAGGGAGGTAAGTATGCGAAGTGGATGCAAGAGCGTAGCAATTGCCGCGTGCGCGGCACTCGTGGGTCTGGGTGTTTGTCGGGCCGCGTCGGCCATTACGACATTGCCTATCGTTATCTCGCCCGGCACGTCGGAGACCTGGGATGGGTGGAATATCACCGCGCCGAGCGATGCGACCGTGACGATTTTGTCGGAATCGAATAATGGCGGCCAACTGAATATTGAGAAGGACGCCAGTTTCACGGCGGCAGGTCAGGTCGTGCCGGTGTCATTCCAGCACGTTTCATCGGGCGCCTCGGTGATTGACGTCGTGGATGAGAGCATTTTTAACGATTCCTCGTCGCAATTTAATGGATTTCAATTCCTATTGACCGGTGGCACGTTCCCGTCGGTTTCGGATGCTTTTGGACCGCCAACGGGCACGGGATATAACTTTTCGAGCGTAACATTGACTTCCGCGGATACGGCCGGCGATAAAGATGAACTGACCTATACCGGCACGCAGAATGCGGGGACCACGTCGCTGTGGGGCAAAACCGGCATCGCCGATACCCTCGCCAGCGCAGAATCAGACGGGAACGTGGACGATAACCTTTTCATCGACGCTCCAGTGGGGGCGGACTTCGTGTTGAAGGAGATTTCGTCGATCGGCGGTGGCAGCGGTGGCAATGGTGGCGGGGGCGGCAGCAATGGTGGGGGCGGCGGCAGCGGCAGCAGCGCCGTTCCGATGCCGGCCGCGGTTTGGCAGAGCCTGGCGGGCTTGGCGGGTCTGGCGCTGTACGGGATTGCACGCAAGCTCAAACACCGTCCGGCATAGGTCCGCGCGGGTTTGCCCGATTTGCAAGAGACAACTCAGGCGGCGGGCGGACGATAGGCTGAAAAACTTCAGCCGATCGTTCGCCCCGCCGCCTTTTTCAATTGGGGGGCGATGAACATTGAACATTTGCGGTCCGGCGCGGTAAGCCACCAATGGGGAAACGTTCTTCTTAGGGCGGAAAATATGGCCCCCGCAAAGCGGGGGGCTAATGGAGCGGAATGTTTGTGGGGGGCTCAATCCTCGTCTTCGGGAACGACGACCTGTTTGGAGACGGCCCTGGCGACCCGCACGATCTCGCTGGAATGAACCCTTTGATCGGTGGGGTATTTCCTGCGGTTCCAGCAGCGGAGGATATAAATCTCCGGGTCCTTCTCGTCTTTGAATACGCGCTTGAAGGTCGTGCTGCCATCGGTGAAAGCAAGGTAATAGGATTTTCCTGGCAGGATGCCTTCCCGCTCAACGGCATCGAAGCTGAAAACGACGATTTCCCCGTGCTTCCATTTGGGATGCTGGCAATCGCCGTCCACGGGCGCCGTAAATGCCCGTCGATCGGATGTGGCCACCAGGCGATTGGAGTCGGGATGCTCGGAGAGCTTGTCAACGCGTCGGCTGGCGGCGATTCCGATCTGGAACTCGGGTAGAACGCGCGCGGGGCGAACCCGCCGCATCTGCAACCCGACTGGCAACGGGGAGTTGCCGGCATCGCATGCAGTTTTCGCGCCGGCGGACGGCGCATCGTCGGGAATACAGAACCGCCGCTTGAAATCTTCGAGCGTCATACCGAGCGTACTTGCAAGCTTCGGCAGCCGCTTGGCCAAAATCCCGGCAACTTCCTGGCGTTCGATCCGGCTGATGGTCTCATCGGAAACTCCGCCGATCGCCTCACCCAGTTCCCGCTGAGTCATGGCCCGCTTCTCTCTGGCGGCGGCCAGGCGCCTTCCGAATACGTGAGCAACCCTTGCCATTGAAATCCTCTTATACCTGATATCCCCCAAAAAAATCCAAACATTTACCTAACATTTCTCTTGCATATTCCAACGTTTGGACTATCATTGGATTATTGTCAAGACCAGCGGGGAGGAAAAATGATGGCCCGTGGCGGGACCCAACGACCGTTCAGTTTCCAATGCCGCGCCAATTCGCACCCGGGGCTGCCTCCCGGCGTTCGCCAAGCGGATTGCGACGGCAGGCTCGACCCATTCGCCGATGCCAGCGGAAACCAGCTTTGGAACGCATGCAATTTGCTTCAGCAGGAATCGCTGACGTCCCGCTTTGTTGCCCGGCACGGCGATCTCGTGCGAGACGCGCTGTTGGACGTTCAAGACTCGCCCAATGCTGACCCGGGTCCCGGGCTGAGGCTCGGAACCCTGTTGTGGCCCACGTGGGTTTGCTTCCGTGACCGCAATTTGCGGGAAATGCTTCAGCGAGGCGAATTGCCCGGAACTTAAAGGGTCGCTGAGAGGAGATCTCAAATGGTCGAAATGACTGTAAATAATCCAAATATAGTGGTAAATGCGTCGATGGCCGATGGATCGGGGTTTCGGCGTCCGCCTCGGGGCGGGCCGGGCCATTCCAGGACGCAAACGACGCTGCTTCGGCAGCTCAGCCAAATCCGCCGGGAGATTGAAGAACGGGTCTGCACGTCGACGTGGGCGGAGGATTGCCTGTTTCGCGGCGCGGAATATGCCCCGGATTTCCAGTGCGCCTGTCCGGTTTGTCGCTCGCTGTTTCCCAATCGGCGCCATCCGCGCGCGGTGCGGGAATCCGCGTACTCGCTGGACTGTCAAGTCGAAGCGGATGAAGACCCGGAATTTGCGGAGGAGTTGGCCCGGCTGCGCAATGACCGCCCTCGTTTTGGAAGCGTTTTCATGGCCCGCGGTGGAGGACAACGCCTACGACCCGGCACGGCGCCGGCCCAAGGCTGGCCGGAGAACGACGCGGGGGATGACGAAACCCCGGAAGGAGAATCGTGAACTCGCTTGCTTTGACGGAAAAACAGCAGGAGGTTTTGTGGCTGCGATACGGCCGGCGGGCGTCGATCGACCAGATCGCAACGTGGCTCAATATCAGCCGCCGCGCCGTGTTGGCCCGCCTCCGCAACGCCCGCAGGCGAACCTCGCAGGACGGGCATGGTTTGGCCGAGCCAGGGGTATTGCTCGCGGCCGCACGCAGGCTCCGGCCCGTTTCAGGGTCGCAGGTTTCGTCGATGGAGGCAAGCCGAAGAGTGCGGTTGGATGACCTGTAGAGGAAGGAGCAGACTACTGCGTCGGGGGCGCAAATCGCGGCGGACGTGGAGGAATTCCGGGGCCTCCGGGATAACCTGGGTAATCAGTAATTCCGGTTGGCGGCTGTCCAGGCGCGACGCCCGCCTTCTGCTGGTCCATCCACTGAGAATTCTTCTTGTAATCCGCGCTGCCGGCGTCCAGCGGGGTGACCGCGTTGCCTTCGCGATCAACGAGCGTGACGACGGTCTTGTTTTTCACCGTTTCCTTGTAGACATAGGTGCAGTCCGTGGAATAGTCGATGCCGCCGTCGAGTCCTCCGATCGGGTCGCCGAAGTCGACCGTGAACGTCGCCATTTGCCATTTTCCGTTGGACCAGGTGAAGATGTCGAACGGGGTCTTGTTCCCTCCGTTGATTCCCTGCTGCTTGCCGCAGTAAAAGTAAGTCTGCCTCGGGACGGTGATCTCAGGCGAGAAACCGCTCAGGGGCGCGGCCAGATCGAATTGATTCACCCAGTTTTGGTGTGCCGGTGCGACGCGTTGCGGCGCCTTGTTGAACAGGGGGTTGAGCGCTCTGTAGGAAATGCGATAGCGATAGGTTCTTCCAGACTGGGCCGATGCGTCGATCACGTAAATGAATAAATCCGGTGATTTCGGTGGCATGGCGACAACGTTCATCCTCCCGGTGAGCGGCTCAACCGGCGCGGGATTCAAAACGAGTTTTGGATCAACCAGCACTGTTTTGGGTTCCACCGTTCCCTCGGCGGGGGGTATGGCGGTCGGCGGCGGTGGGGCTTGTTCTGCCGGTGGGGCCGCGGGGGCTGGCTGAGGCCGATATCCGCTGGGAGGGCCGAACGGACCAGCGAAGCCGCCGGGCGGTCCTCCGCGATATTGAACGTCCACCGTTCCGAGCGGCTCGGAGGCGTTGACGGTTCTGAGACGCCCGGATTGCGGCGGCAGCATGGCTCCATTCTGGTCCGGTTGGCCGGGGGCGCCCGGCTCATTCGACGCGCCGGGCAAATATTGAACCGGGTCCTTCCAGAGCGCGCCGGCAGTGGCCGTCGGAATGGCGGGCGCGACGAGGGTCGATGGGGTTTTGTTCAAGGCCTGGAGATACTCGTTCTGCAGGACTTGATTCCCCGCGGGCGGATAGGCGGGCAGATCGGCGCCGTTCAGAATTTTGATCGGGGTGTCGTCATCAACCCATTTGCCTCCGATCATTTCCGAGCGAAAGGCTTTGATCTGTAATACTTGAAAATCGGCGGGCGAGAGTCGTGGCTGCTGGCCGGGCGCCGGCGGGCCGAAGGAATTGTTCCATTGTTTGAATAGTTCGTCCCAGGAGATGGTGAACGCCGCAACGACCAGCCGAACGTCCTTGCCGGGAACCGCCGGGTTAGCAACCGGAACGGCGCCGGGGGCAGCGGCAGGCGCGCCAGGGGCGGCGGGGGGCGCCAGGGTATTCAGCGCTGCCGCGACTAAGATGGGGTGAGCGGGGGGAAGAGTTGGAAGAGTTTGTACGGGGTTTAAGAGCTTGGCATTTTGGCCCAAAGATCCGGTCGGCTCAAAGGGTTGGTAGGCGAATACACTCGTGGCCAATTCCGCCGGTTTTTCGTCATTGAGCGCGAGCCGGCGATTGAAATCCTCGCCGAAAGGCTCGACCGTGAAACTTGGGACCTGCACGTTCGGGTCCATTTTGTCGCGCAGCCGCTGGGCCGCGTGCGCGTCGATGACATTGTCGATGGTTGCCGGGTTCACCTGTTGGCCCTCAAGCGGAACGGAGACGGGGTCGCTGATCAAATAGGCGAACGCGGCCCAGCCCAGATAGAGCACGGCAATTGCCAGCGCGATCCATTGCACGCCTGCTTCAAGAAACCGTATGACCTTTTGCATAAAACACCTGAACGAGCATCGCGATTTTTTCGGCTAATTCCGGGGATGATAACCACCCGGCGGACCGTATGGCCCAGGAGGGTAGGGGCCGCCGGGTCCGCCGGGGCCGCCGGGACCGTAGGGCCCGCTGGGACCACCACCCGGATACGTCGGCTGCCCGCCGTTATCCGTGGACGTGCCCAGAACGCCTCTGCCCAATCCGTTCTTCTTTGAATCGGGAAGGATACTGTTGGTCCAACTTCGCAGCAGCAATTCCTCGCAGTCGATCTCCACGCGAATAACCGGCTTGTTGCCGTAGCGGAACCCACCTTGCTGACCGGAAGCGGCCATGACGGGATCGACAACCTCCCTGATCTGCACGTTCAGAACCGTGATGAATTGACCCGCTTCCAATTCACGCACGACCTGGGTGAGCTTGGCCGCATCCACCACGAGTCTTATCTTGAATCGCAAAACGTCGTAGAGGCCGTTGCACACTCTGCCGGTTGGCGAAACCAACGGCACCTTGGCGACAGGGGTGGTGACGCCGGCGGCGGCGTCGAACCCGGCGGAAGATAGCACTGGGGTGGGGGGATCAATTCCCTCGATTTGCTTGACGGCGGAATGAAGGATGTCGTACTGCGGAGGTCCGCCGGGCGTGGCCGGGTCGGAGTAATGATCGTTGGCGGCCCTGATGGCGTTGGCCACGTCATCCAACATCCAAACCACAATTTGGGCGTCGCAAATTTTGTCGGGGGCCGGCTCGCTGCCGACTTTTATCGTGGGATCGACGGGCAAGGAATTGGCGATGGGGGGAACGAGCAGATAAATCCTGTGCTGCTGCGCCCGCTCCAACTCCATCTGAGGCTGCACGTCCGCGGACTCCACGGCGAACTGTTCGGCCGCTTCCGCCTCCGAATCGGGGGTTGGATTCCCGCCGGCGTCATAATTCAATCGCTGCTTGTTGATCTCCAATTGCAGCTTGCCCTTTGCCGCGTCCACCTCGGCGGAGGTGGGCGGCGACGTGGAATCCAGGATTTTTTGCCAGCGGGAATAACCGTCGATCTCCTGCGAGTATTTATAGGCGAAATTGAAGCGGTCCTGATCCGAGGGCGTGGGCAATTCACCAGGCAACAGCAGATCGTGCTTGTTGGCAATCGTGGCCTGGTCCGACAAGTGTTGTGCCTGCTGATGGACCTGCGCATTGGCATCCGTGCCCGCCGCGATTACCGCATCCGTCGGGAAAACCTCCAGGGGAGTCGGGGTCGTTTCGTCCGGGCTCAACAACGGCATCGAACGGGACTGGTTTGCCAGTCGCTCCAGGGTGCCATTGACCTGCATTCGGGCATCAAGCAGTGTCTGAAGTCCCGCGTACAACCCGCCGATCGGCCAGAACAACGCGCCCACGGCCGCCAACGCGATTACGCCGAAGACGATGCTGAATATGTTTTTCTTGATGAAATCCATAAGCGTCTGATGCCTATTTCATGGCAAAGTAATCAAACGTTCAAAACGGCGTCTATGGCCCGCCCGTGGCTCCCGGGGCTGCCGGGGTTGCCGGGGTTGCCGGGGCGCCCGCGGCCGTTGCGGCGGCCGGCCCTGGATCAATCACGACGACAAGCTCCACCGTCATTTCCCAGTCATCGCTACGGTCTTCATTGGTCAGCCGGTCTAACATGGCTGCCTGGTCGGGGTTCGCCGCGACGCCGCCCGCGGGCGCGGCCTCAGCCGGGGGAGTGTAAGCTGGGGGACGTCCACCGTAAGCTGGGGGACCTCCACCGTATGCCCCGGGGTAACCACCGGGCGGATAGCCCCCAGGCCTGTATCCTCCACCCCCATAAGGCGGAACCACGGCCGGCGCGGGATTGGCCGGATTCTGATCGCCCGGCTTTACTCCCAGGATTGTCTGGACGGCGGTATATGATGCCTTTAATTGCGACACTCTCTGCGAATCGGCGCTGATCTGCATTTGCTGCATCGGAGCCGACACTTTTGCGATGTAGAAGTCGCGGGGGTTCTTCGGGTGGTCGGCATTCCATTTATCCATCGCGGCCCGGTCGAAGCTTCGCAGATTGGGAATCAATGAATTCAGCACGTAGAGAAAGCCCTGGGCGTGCGGCGTAGTAACGCTGAGCGTGATGATGTACCCACGTGAGCCCGGGGGAATCGCCGGATCGCTGACGCCTTGCTGCCCGCCCCCGGGCGTCGCGGCGGTTGTCAGCCCAAGCTCCGGCGGGGCCGACCCAAGGCCCCCCGGTAGATCGAAGACGTAAGCCGAATCGATCTTGTCGATGTAAATGAGTTCTCGTTGGGATCGCGGATGCGCCTTGAGGTAGGCGTCGCTTGGATAACCGTCCGGGACCCGCGGAAGCGCGCCGAAAATCTCATCCAGCAATTCGATCCACGTCCCGCGGTCATCGAGCATCGACCGGACATTCTGGATGGTCATGCGATCGGAAGCGCCGTTGTTTTCGACGGCTGCCCAGTTGACGCTGGCAGTGTTCGCCTTCTCGTAGACGGCTTCAATGCGGTCGCGGGCGTCCGCCGCGCTCTTGTAACCGATATCCCGCATGTAATATCCGGCCAGCGGCATGCTGGTTCCCACGACGAAAATCGCCGCCGCCGCGCCAAACCATTTGGTCTTGTCCCGCCACAGCTTTTCCCGGCGGATCTTCATCGGGAGCAGACTGCTGGTGATCTTGCTGTCGCCCATCGCCTGGATTGCCAGGCCGTAGGCGCTGACCAACGAGAGGAGGTTTTGGTTGAAGGTTGCGGCCAACTTGGCGTCCGCCGGCGCTCCGCCGGACAGATCGTTGAGCTTCTCCACTTCCAGTTGCAGGTTCTGCTGGAGGTACTTCTGCAATCCCGACAGACGGAACGTGCCGCCCAACGCCAGCACCTTCTTGATCCGCGAATCGCGATGAACCGAGGAATAAAAGCCGATGCTGCGCTGAATCTCGGCCACCAAATCGGCGAACACCGGCCTCATCGCCTGGAAAATCTGCCGGGCGTATTTGCTCGTATTGGCGTTTCGCTTGAGGTCCTCGGCTTTGCCAAACGGCAGCTTGAAGCTCTTGACCAGAACTTCGGTGAAATTATTCCCGCCGATGGGGATGGAACGCAGCCAGATGGTCTCGCCGTCGGCGATGATCAGGTCGGTGTTCTCCGCCCCCAGGTCGATGAGCATGGTGGTGCCCTGGAGACGGTTGTCGTGATACATGGCGTTGTAAACGGCCAGCGGGTTCATCTGCACCACCTGCACGTTGAGTTCCACGTCGGTGAAGTGCTTGATGTGTGCGTTGATCAATTCCCGCCGCATCGCGAAAATGCCCACCTCCACGTCGGGCGAGTCGGGGGTTTGAAAGAGTTGGTAACTCCATTCCACGTCGTCCAGCGGAAAGGGAATTTGCTGGATCGCCTCAAACCGGACGATCTCGGGGATTTTCTTGGGTTCCACCGGGGGGAGCTTGATGAATCGGGCGAAGCTGGAGACGCCGCTGACGCTGATGCCCACCACGCCGCCTTTGGTGGCGTGCCGCTGGACAAAGTTTGCCAGCGCTGATTGGATGAGCGTTTCCTTGTTATCGCCGGCGTTTGAAAGGACGTTTTCATGCTCGATGACCTCAAAATCATCGATGCGCAGCCCCGCTTCGCCTCGGACGAGCTTGATCGCCTTCAACGCCCGGTTGCCAATGTCGATTCCCCAGGCGAAACGAGCGCTGGCCATGCTTACTCCTCTGTGACTTTCGCAAGCGGAAGGGCGGCGGATCGGCTGCTCGATCTACCGCTAAATCCGGGGTTCTGTTTGCACATATCTCAGGCTGGTAGCTCAACCGCCGCCAGGTAGAGCCTAAGATGTAACCGCTTTGCCGGAGGAGTTCAACAGCGATTAAAGCCGCCGACAAAATCGGTTATTTATTAGACGCTCAGGGAGGGTGGAAAGTTCCCCCAAATTGACCGAGGTCGGCCCGTTTCGACTTGCCGGCGTCCAAATTGCCCGAGTGCCCCGGGGCCACAGGCTCGAACGGCGGGCGAGTGAGCCCATGACGTGACGTCGTTTGAGTTACGGCAATTGCTTTCGTCGGCGGGGGGTCAACAGGCCGGCTCCGGCGATCAGCAGCGGCGATCCCGTTGCGGGATCGGGTACGTTGGCCGATGTCGGCAAGGACAATCCGTTCGCTGCCGCGAAGGCGTCCAGCGCCGCGACGTCGCCGGCCGAGGCCGCGCCGCTGACGCCCTGGTTGAAGTTCGCCGCCAAGTCGAGGAAGTCGGCGGCGTTGACCAGGCCGTCGTAGTTGAAATCGCCCTGGTCCCAGCCGGTGACGCTCTGGTTGAAGTTCGCCGCCAGAATGTTGAAGTCCGAGCCGTTGACCAGGCCGTCCAGATTGGCGTCGCCAAGCAGCGTGTAGGCCACTTCTATTTGGCCGGAGGACAGGCCGGCGACGACGTGGTCATTTCCGTCGGCATAGCCGACGCCGTATAGCAGGCCGTTGGTCTTGGTTTGTGCGGCCGTGGAAATGACGCCCGGGCCGTTCCATCCGCCGCCGTTGTAGCCGGTTTTGATATAGCCGGCGATCGTGGTGATGGGGTCGCTGGAGCCGTAGGTGATGATGAGGTGGTCGTTGTTCACGTCCAGCACGCCGTTGCCGGTGATTGACAGCGCCGTGAGGTTCACGCTGCTGGTGGCGGCGGGGCCGCTGCCAGCAGTGACGCCGGAGGCCAGTTGCAACGTTCCCCCGGTGATGAAGACGCCGCCCGCGGGCAGCGCGCTGGTTGTCGCGGGCGTTGAGGTTGGATCGATGAGCAGCGTGCCGCCATAGACGAACGTACCGCCGCTGTAGCTATTGGCCGTCCTGAGCGTCAGCGTTCCGCTCCCGGACTTGGTAAGCGCGCCGGCGCCGGCGATGCTGCCGGTGCCGCTGATGATGTAGTTGCCCAGGCTGTTATTCACCACCACCCAGCTGGGGCTGACGGTGCTGTTCAGCGTGACGGCGTAATTTCCCCCGTTGGAATCGTTGAAAAGAACAGTGCTCTGATCCGTGTAAACCACGGTGCCGACGCCGTTGTTCCAGTTGGAACTGGCCCCGGAATCCCAAAGGCCATTGTTGCTCGCGTTTGTCCAAGTGAGAGTGAGCTTGGGCGCGGTCTCCTCGATGGCGCCCAGACTCGCCAGTTCGTACGGGCGAACGTTATTGTAGATATCGTACATCACGTATTCGTCCGTAGTGGGATCAAAGACGTACGCGGCAATGGAGTCGGGCTGAAGCGCGAGATTGCCGTCAGCCAGATCCAGGAAGCCGGGATCGCCGAACAACTCGCTGGCGCTGATGGTCGTCGGCAAATCGGTGACGGGACTATCGGGGCTGCTACCGTCGAAAAAAATGACTTTCGGATTGCTTGTGCCGCCGAAAAGGTTGTCGAACGCGTTCATGCTGGGCGTTCCAACGTCACGTTGGAAGAACGCGGCATAAGGCGCGTCGATGATGTTGCCGTAGATCTGGGTGTTGGTGGTGTTGCTCTCCAAACCGATTGCCGCGCCCAGCGTGCCCGCCGCTTGTCCAAGCACGATCGTATTGAAGCGGATCACCGTGCCCTGCCCGGCGTCGGTGATCGCGCCGTCGATACCCGCTTCCCAGTTCGGCGTGGTGCCGTTGATTATCGTGTTTTCTATCACGTTGCCCGTTCCACCGCTGTCAACGTCTATTCGCGCACCGGGGCCGGTGAGAAGCACGCCGTTTACGGTGGTATTGCTTCCCCCCATGTCAATGGACGCATTGGTCACTTGGCCCCCGATAATATTCACCTGTTCGTTGCCCGCGGTAGAAATCGCTATCCCCCCCCCGTCGGCAATCATGTTTTTAACCAGGACGCTGGCAATCGGCGTGGGATCGGCGGCGCTGGGAGTGCAATGCGTAATGAAGGCCGGATAGGGCCCGTTGGGATTGGTGAACGTGTCATTGATCCACTGTGAAGTCGTATTGGAATAGTTGTAGTCCGCGTAGCTGACAAACGCCGTCGCGCCTCCGTTTCCCTGGTCGGGCATCAGGTAACTCGCGTTCAGGTTTTCGCCCAGAACCCCCGTGCTGTCGAGCGCACCAAAGGCATGCTTGCCGGCGGCGATAGACGTGGAGTTTAACACCTGTACGTTTGTGCTGCCTTGAATCGTGAACCCATAACCCCCGTTGGACTTGGCCGATTCCTCGACCGTAAGGTTATTGAAAACCAAGTTACTTTGGTAGTTGCTAAAGACGACGTTGTCCTGAATGGCGGCCGTGTAAACGTTGCTGGATTTGACGGGTCCACCGGTGTTGACGTATAGGCCGGGCGTGGCGCCATCGGGGTCATAGTAATTGCTGTTCGGCGTGCTCTCGACGTAGCTGATGTTTCCCGCGTCGGTCGTCTGGTTGCTGACAAGGTTCGCGTTGTCCGTGAATTGATGGTTGACCAAGAATGCGTTTACCGGAGTGGTCGTCGGATAGAAATAGGTATCCGGCTCACCCGCAACCGGCTCAAACGACGAAGCCGGCACAATGACGCTTCCCCAAAACGTCGGATTTGGGCCGGCGCCATAGGAACTGTAGGTGATCGGATCCGAAGGCGTTCCGCTGGAACTGGCGGAGAGCTGCTGGCCGTACCAGTTCCCCCCCGCCTGGAAGAGAATCTGCGACCCCGGCGCAAAGTTGGTGGAATCCACTTTCGACAGAGATTGCCACGGCGAGCTGGGTGAAGTGCCGCTGTTGTTGTCGTTGCCGGTCGGGCTCACGTAATAGGTTTGGCCCCACGCTTGTCCAAGGGGCAACAAAGCGAACGACGTGGCGCAGTACAAAAGTCGCCGGGATTTCATCGCACAATCTCTCTCTCCCGAATGTCGCGCACCCCAATTTCATTATAAATGGTTGTCGCGCGAACGGTCAAGATAAAAAATGGACCGAGCATAACTTGCGATGCGGTTTATTGTTGATATGGCTGTCGTATTATGGGACCACGTTGTCGTAAAATACGGATTGCCGGCGGAGCCGCATTCGAAGACCCCCGCAAAGAAGCCGTGTCAATAAAAAACGATCGGTGTTGTTTTTCCGGTCCGTTAGCCCTCCGCTTGGCGGGGGGTTATGCCCATTTCCGTTGCTGGCGGCGTGATCCGAAGCCGTAAGCCTCGGCCGTTTGGATATACTTCGACTATCAACATGGCGAAGTTTTCGATCCAGACTCTGGGTTGCAAAGTCAATCAGTATGAGAGCGAGCAAATGGCTTCGCTATTGCGATCCCATGGCTGGACGGAGTCGGATCCGGATGCCGCGGAATTGAGAATCGTCAATACTTGCAGCGTAACGGCGGAGGCCGCGAGCAAGAGCCGCCAAGCCGTCCGCCGGGCGGTGCGGACCGGAGCCAAATCAAAGGTCGTTGTCGCCGGGTGTTGGGCCACCAGCGACAAACAGACGGCCGGGCAAATGACCGGAGTTGATCTGGTTTTGACCCATCACGATAACGTCTCCGATCGCCTCACTGAATTCGTCGCCGAGGGCGCGAAAGGGCAAAAGCTCGGCGTGGTCGGAACGCGCTCTTTGCCGTTGCTTCATCAACGCCAGCACCAGCAGCAGCGGGCATTTCTCAAGATTCAAGACGGTTGCGATGCGCATTGCACCTATTGCATCATCCCCAAGCTCCGGCCGCTGTTGTGGAGCAAGCCGCTGGATGAATTGGTCAGGGAGGCCAGGCAGCTCGTGGACGCCGGGCACGTCGAGTTGGTCCTCACCGGCATTTTCCTGGGCGCATACGGTCGGGAAACGGCTCTTCGCAGGCGGCAATCGGGTGGCGCTCGCCGGCCGTTGGCCGACGCGATCGACGCCCTTTGCCTGCACGTGCCGGGCCTTCGCCGGCTTCGTCTTTCCAGCCTGGAGCCGGGAGATCTTGACGATGAACTGCTCGCCGCCCTTCGCTCGCACTGGCAGATCGTCCCGCATTTCCACGTTCCGCTGCAAAGCGGCTCCGATGCCATCTTGCGGAAAATGAATCGTCAGTACCGGCGCGACGATTTCCTGCGCCTTGTGGACCGCCTTTACTCGGCATTCGATCGGCCGGCGCTGACGAGCGACGTCATCGTCGGCTTTCCCGGCGAGTCCGATGCGGCTTTTCAGCAGACGGTCGATGTCGTCAACCGCGCTCGATTCATCCACGTTCACGCGTTCGCATTCTCGCCCAGACCCGGCACGGCGGCGGCACGCTGGCCACGCGATTTTGTGCGCGGACCGATCGTCGGCCGGCGAATCGACTTGCTCCGTCGTCGAGCCGGCGCCTTCAGCCTGGACTTCCGATCGACTTTTGTGAATCAGACCGTTCAATTGCTGGTGGAACGTGAGCGTTCAGCCCCGGGCGTGTGGCGTCACGGCCGTTGCCAGCGATATTTCGACGTTCATTTTGAAAATGACTCCACCGCTGTCGGCGCCGCCGCGACGGGCGACCTGGTGGACGTGCGGATCGATCGCGTCACGCCAACTCGAACTTTCGGCACGTTGGTTTCCATCGCGGCAAGGGGACCGGAGCATTCCTCACCATGATTTGCGTCGTCCAACGCGTCAGCGAGGCGAGTGTTGCGGTCGGCGGCCAGGTTGTGGCCCGGATACAACAGGGAATGGTCGTCCTGGCGGCGGTTCACGCGACGGACCAGGAGCACGACGTCGCCTGGACCGCGAAAAAACTGGCCGGTCTGCGGATATTCGCCAACGGCCAGCGCAATTTCGATCGCGACGTGACCGAGATCGGCGGCTCGATTCTCCTGGTCAGCAACTTCACGGTCGCCGCCGACGCCCGCAAGGGGCGCCGGCCATCCCTTGACTCGGCCGCCGACCCGAGCGTCGGCCGGGAGAAATTCGATCAGCTCACAGCCGCGGTCCGCGCCCTGGGCGTGAATGTTGAAACAGGCCAGTTCGGTGCGGACATGCAGGTTGCACTCGTCAACGATGGGCCGGTGACGTTTCTTTTGGATAGCCGGCAAAGATGAAGAATTCCAAGGAAAATCTTGGAACGATTGCGGTTAGTCGAAAAAATAGAAATGCAGAATTCGCAGATGCAGGGGAGGCGGGCGACACCGCATAAGGCCCCAATCCCGGCGCGCCGGGACTCCCCCGCACCCCCTCCACCCACTTCCACTTCCCCTCAACCGTTCGGCAATAAAGGCCAGGAACGAACGCACCTCCCGCATCGCATTTGCACTTGCATTCCCATTGAGCGGGAATTCTATCAATTCCCTGCGGGCTGGGTTGGCCAGTGGCTTTCTTATGGAGTGCCCGGTTCGGGTTGAAATTGGTTGCTTGGACGGTGGAATCGTTCCGCATTCCGGGCATCGGTCGGTTTCAACGAATAACGTGCCATATATAGAGTAGCGAGAAGATTAATATGAGACACTGAAAGCCTATTGCATACCAAAATATTCTCGGTTCTTCGCTACGACGTATGACTATCATTCCGCCCTTTTCGCGCAATGTACCTCTGCGGTTCATTATCGTTGCCCCTGTGCATAACTGAATCACGATGGCCACACAGATGACAGTGAAAATAACTTTCGCTCCCATGTGCGGCATATTACCTCTCGCGCGCGAACAACACCATGTCAATGCGACAAGGGCTTCTTTCCCTTAGCGGTTGGAGGATGGTTAAAATGGACGGTCGGCCGTGAACCCACTGGTTCATTTCGAAATGCCTTCCTTTTTCGGCGGAACCGTTCCGCATTCCGGGCATCGGTCAGGCGTGGCACGGAGATCGTAGCCGCAACGGGCGCAATAGGTTGGCGGACGATGTGTGCTCCGAAGAAGCGGCAGTACGAAATTCCAGAGAGGCAGCAACGCCAAGAGTAGAAGCAGGAGCCAAAAGGGGAAGACAATATCGGTGTAGCGAACCATCGGCGGCAAACTCATACCTGGGTCAAGGTTATTGTCCTGGGGAGTGCTACCGCGCGGTCTGATGCTTCCCTTGAAGTAGAAGCCCAGATGGTTCCACATCGAGTGTGGGCCGTGAGGGGGGTCCGCAGCATCGCGCGAGGGTGGTGGAGTCAAAGAGGAATACTCGAAATGGGGATTGCTCCACATCGCGTTCGTCTGCACGAACGCGATCCTGCCTTCGACAGAATGGACGGCGGCACAGCGGGTAGAGCCGAAATATAGGAAATCTTCCGCCTTGGAGTAGCTGCGCACCCATAGCGCCCCCGCAGCCAGGAAAATCACCAGCGATAACGCCGCAAGCCCGGTGATGACCCATCGGCCGAAGCGTTTCATTGGCGGCAATTGTACCGCGCTTCCGGCGATCATTTGCACCTCCGCGCGTTTCCGCTACCGTTATCGCCGACCATGCTCGGCGTTTTGCATCTCCATCCGGCCCGGTGCGATTTTCAAACCCAACGATGTCTGGAACTGTTGCTGAAAAGCCTCGGCCCCGAGACGTCGATGACCACATCCAGCCTCGGACCCGGCGGGATTTTCGGCAATCTGCCCGTGGCGATCTTCCGGCTTCGCTATTCCGGACTGACACACACGCATATAGCCCATGCCTGGGGACCGGCCGAATTGGTGGCCGTGGCCGCGGCTGGATTTTCACGAATCATTTTTAGCCCCCAGGGACGGATCCATCCGAATTGGTGGCCGTGGATCGGTGCGATTTTCCGCCGCCGTGAAGTTGAAATCGTATGCCCCACTTCGGCTTTGAGAGATGTTTTCATTTCGCATGGGGCGCCCGCCGGCCACTGCCGGGTGATATCGCCGGCTGTTGATGTCAGCCGGTTCAATGGATCCGGCCGCAAGCTGCGCGCGAGCCTGGGACTGGCGGATTCGGACGTCGTCCTGCTCGCTCCCGGCGAATCCATCCGAGAGGTTTTCCATAGACGTTCGCTGTGGGCGGCCGCGATTTTGCACGTGCTGGATCCCCGATGGCGTCTTCTGATCTGGGGACGGGGACCGATGGTTGATTCCCTGGAGCGCTTCGCGGCGACGGTCGGGCGGGACTGCCTGCTGGTTGATGCCGAGAAACGGCTCGGAAGGGCGGTCGATTTTGAACAGGTTGCCTGTGCCGCGGATGCCGCCCTGGTCTTTGCGGATACCATGGCCCCGGTCCTTCCATTGAGCACCTGCATGGCGGCGGGGGTGCCCATCGTCGCGGCGGAAACGGCGGGATCGCGCGAGATTCTTCAGGACCAAATCACCGCGCTTCTTGAACCGTCCGCCACCCCTCGCAAACTGGCCCAGCGGATGCTCGACTTGCAAAAGGATCCCGCACTTGGGCGGAAAATCGCCGACGCCGCCCGCATCCAGGCCATCGACCGCTTTTCCGTCGCCCGCTACGTCGCTGAGTGGCGGCGAGTTTACGACTATTTGCGTGAATGAACGCATTCGGTTAACCGGGGCTGCCACCGACGCACCGGCGTGGCCTGTGCGCGGAAATGCTCTGGGGGAATTACTTGTCGAAGGCTCGCAAATGCGTTAACATATGGCTCACGCTCGCGGGACTCCCCGGCAGAGTTCCCCCCCTCTCTGCCACCCCGCGAGCTTTTTTATTTCATCATATCTGAGTTGGCTCGCTCGCGGCGGCGTGCGTTGCTTATCGGACATTCCGTTCGAATCTGACAAAGGCCAAATTCACCTCGCGTAAATGACGAAAGAGAACTGGACGAATTGGCGGCCCCCATGCTCACCCGCGCACAAGACCAATCCGTGCATACCGCCTCTTGGCGACTTCGCGCCGCCTTTTGGCTGGCGCTGGCGGGGGTATCGTTCGCCAGTTTTCTCACTACGCTCGGTGACGTCCGGGAATATCCGGGGACCGATCTGCGCGCTCGGGTGGTGGGGGCGCGGGAAATGATGCGCGGATTGGATCCCTATTTCATCGCCGCCAGGACGGATCAGACGGATGCCTTGCAGGACCCCGACCGGTATGCCGCGGTTTGCACGCGGTGCACCTATACTCCCGCGCTTCTTTGTCTTTACGCGCCGTTGGCGAATTTGCCGTACGGCGTCCAGCGATATATTTGGTTTGGCGCCGAGTGGTGCGCGCTGGCCGGTTCGATCCTCCTCTTGCGCGGAACGATACGCGACGGCCTGCTCAAGAACGTCTTCACCGCGGTGGCCGTGTTATTCTTCGCCGACGGCCCCTTCTGGCGGCTCCATCTGGAACGTGGACAGTATTACGTGTTCATCCTTTTGCTGTTTTCATTGACCGCCCGGTTCTGCGTCGGCAAATCCGCGGTACAAGAGGAAACCTCATTTGCGGACCGATGGTGGCACGGCATTCCCCTGGGTCTGGCGGCGGCGATGCGATTGACGCCCCTGGCGGCGCTGCTGCCGCTTTGGGTCTTGGGACTTCGCCGAACCGCCGTGGGAGCGGCGATCGTCGCCGTCCTCTGCTTCGCCGGCTCGATTCATCTCGCCGGTTTCGGGTTATGGCAGAGCTATTTCCGCGCCGTTTCAATCCAATCGCAGTTGCGTTGGAATGCGGGCTATTTGGCAAGCGAAAAAGCCAAATTGCCGCCGCTGCCGGCGAATGTGGAAGGGATGACTTTCAAGCGCGTTCTCGACTTGCCGGATGTGAACGTCACGTTCGCGGCGGAAGTGTTGCAGCCGCTGGCCGCGCGCTTTCCCTGGGCGCCCGCCAGGGAACATTGGCCGACCCTCAACCAGGCATGCGCCGTTCTGATTTGCCTGCTTTTTCCGTTCCTTCTGCGATTCCACCAAGGATTGGAACCCGGCGAGAAATTGGCCGCCGCGGTATTGTGCGTTCTGTCTGCGGAGTTTTTTCTTCCCATACGCGTTTCCTATTGCGACGTGATGTTTTTGGCGCCCATCGGACTCTTGATGCCGCGGATGTTTCGAAACTCCGCCGGCTACGTCTGCTTCGCCGTTGTGCTATTGGGCCTGGCCCTGTCGCATAGCCTCTTGCCGGCGGAGTCCTCCTTGCCCATCCTGCGGCCGCCTTTGATCATGGGGGGATTGCTGGCGTATCTTGCGATTGGATTTGGCGCGGGAGGGGGAAAAACTACGGGGGAAGATTGAAGCTGACGCAACCCGTTAGCGATATTTCACTCAGGTCCGCCGCTTGTCCATCCCGGAAATCAATCCGCTGATCATTTTGGCGATGATTTCGATCCGCTGGCGCAAATCGATGTGGGCGGCTTCCTGGAGAAATTCCTTTCGACGTGCCAATTCCAATAGAGGGGAATACATTCCTGTGCCGATGCGCGAGCGATGTCGAAACAGTTGGCGCGGTTACGATTGGTGAATCGACCGTTAGCGATGATCGCCGTGTCCAATGTCACCGTGCCCGCGGTCGTCGTGGCCCCAACCATGACCGCCGCCGCCTAAAAGCGACCGCCAAGTAAGGTCAAAAGAATCGCCAAAATCACGAAAAACAGAGTCGCTCGCAGCATATGGGAATCTCCAAGTGCCACAATGCAATGGCGAGCGTCTGGCTGACAATGGGCAAAATATCGCGATTGGGGCCAATTACGGCGACGGGATATGGCTTTGGAGGGTCTGGAACATCCGCACCGTTCGAGGCGGGTTTCATCTTTGGCCTGAGGGCGAAGACGATCCGACGCAGCGACAGTTGAGGGCCGAGGAAGAACTCCTGAAACCGCGTCGGCTCAAACGCGGTGAGCTTGTCGGAGGGATAGTTCCTTGACGCGATATCAATTATCGAGGGAATTGTCTTGCTTAAATATAGCCCACGAGCCTATGATGAGTGATGGTAGAGCCTTAGATAGATCGGCTCGCCGCAGAATATCGAAGTCCTCGGATGACTAAATGAAGGGTAATCCGGCCAATGGCCGGAAGACCCGTTAACGAGTAAGCCGACGCAACCGAATCCCGAAACCTCGGGATTCGGTTGCGTCGGCTTTTTTTGTTTCGTGAGGCATCGTTTCGCAGAGGGGATGAGCCATGTGGATGGGCAACTCCTCGAACGGGACGGCAAGAATGAAAGGATCGTCGCCATGCTCTGGACTCTTGCATTGATACTCGTGGTGTTGTGGCTGCTCGGAATCATCACCTCGTATACGGTCGGTGGATTGATCCACCTGCTGTTGGTGGTGGCCCTGGTCGTTGTCGTCATTCGACTTCTGCAGGGACGCAGGCCCCTGACCTAGAAGATCCACGAACGGACGCCGCGCCGGGCATCGAGCAATGAATCGCTGCGCGCGGTCCAGCCACGCCGCTACAGGCAGACAGGATTATAGGGGGAGTCAGAATCGGAGCGAACAATGTCTATTTCGATGGAACGATTTGGATCGTATGAGCAA
>JBEKKC010000024.1:0-34130 GCA_050010915.1 Tepidisphaeraceae bacterium
GTGACGACGGCGGCGCAGACCGGAATGGAATCGGCGGCCAAAGTGGCTGAAAAGACGGCCAGCGTGGTTGGGGTGACGACGCAGCCGGCGAGCACGCAGCCAGCGACGACGCAGCCGGCCGAGGCGTCGGCGGCCCCGCCGCCGCCTGCCCCGACTCCACCGCCGGCGCCGCCAGCGGCAGGGAACGAGAAGGTGGTCAATTTTTCATGGACGATTGGACGAATCCAGATCGGGAACTTCCTGGCCGAGTTGCTGAACTTTCTGCTGGTGTCGTTCGCGGTGTTCATCACGATCGTGAAATTGCTTGGCGGAGTGATGAAAAGAGTGGGGAGCGAACCGGCCCCGTCGGAGCCGACAACCAAGGAATGCCCCAAGTGCCTGTCGCTGATTCCGATCAAGGCGACGAAGTGCGCGCATTGCACGGCGGATTTGCCGTAGCAATCATCCCCGGCGGTTTGGCGAAAGGCGTACAGATGTGCGGGCGTTGCCGTGCGCGCCGATTGTAGGACGTAGTATTTGCAAAGCTTCATCCTCTCCTCCACCCAGATACGCCAATGTGAAGAAATGTTAACAGCGCATTGGGGAGCAATTAGCGGGTGCTAATGATCGTTGGTCTCCAAGATGTTGGGGTTTAGCGGTGAATTAGCGCAGTTGTTACCCCGCGCTTACATGGGCGGTCGATTATTATCAACGGAGGTTAAGCGTCTGATGTTAAGGCGCTTGAGGCCGGGAATGGATTTCCGGCTGAACCTGTTGTTGGCTCGGGTGCCGCGTGTGGGCGACTGGGGCGCGGCGGCGGGCAAGACCCAAGGGAGTAAGGTCTATGCGGGCGGGATCTCAATCAACTGCACAAATGAATTTCACGAAACGAGTCGATCTTCACTGCCACAGCCGCGCCAGCACCGAGGCGGACGAGGCGATGCTGCAAGCCATCCGGTGTCCGGAGAGCTACAGCGATCCGGGTGAAATCTACGCCCAGGCCAGGGCGCGGGGGATGGATTTCGTGACCATCACGGATCACGATTCGATCGCGGGAGTCGGCGAGCTTGCCGGAGTCCCCGACGTCCTGGTCGGGGAGGAGTTGACGTGCTATTTCCCGGAGGACCGCTGCAAGATTCATCTGCTGGTCTGGGGCATCACGCCGGCCGATCACGATGCGCTACAGCGCGCCGCGGGCGATATTTACGCGGTGGCGCGGTACGTGGAACAACGCCGGATCGCCCACGCGGTGGCGCATCCGCTGTATCGCCAAAACGGGGTGTTGGATCGGCGGCACGTCGAGCGGCTGATTTTGATCTTCAGCGGATTTGAATGCCTGAACGGCGCACACAGCATGACGCATCGGGAAGTCTTCGAGCCGTTGCTGGATGATCTGGATGCGGCGGAAATCCGGCGGTTGGAACGGGCGCATCGGCTGGGCGCGGTGGGGGCCAAGCCGTGGATCAAAACGCGGACGGCGGGCAGCGACGATCATGGTTTGTTCAACGTCGGCCGGACGTGGACCGAATTTCCGGCCGACACGCGAACGGTGGATCAACTGCTGGAGTGCCTGAGGCAAGGCCGATGCCGGCCCGGCGGAGAGGCGGGATCGAGCATCAAGCTGGCGCATAACTTCTTCGGCGTGGGGATGCGGTACTACACGCGTCAGTTGGCCCAATCTAACACGGGAGGGTCGGGGCGCATGCTGCGGCGGATGCTGGGCGAGCAGGCTCCGCCGAGCCGTTTGTCCGCCGCCGCGGCGGCGTGCGGCATTTACGCGCGCGGGATTCCGCGAAAAATCGGCCGGTTTCTGGGGATTAGCAAACCGGCGCGGGGAACCAAGCTGCTTGGGGAATTGCTGATGTCATCGGCGATGAAACGCGCCGCGGGGGCGGGGACGTTGCTGAAGGCGTTGAAGGAAGGCCGATCGCCGCTGGCCGAACACCGCTCGATGTTCGATTTGGTTTGCCGGGTGGATCGGGACGTGGCGGGCGGGATTTTCGATGCGGTGGCGGCGGCGATCGACGGCGGCGAGCTTGGGGCCGTGATGGACGCCATATCGGCGGTGATCGCGCATCAGGCGTTGCTGTTGCCGTATCTCTTTGCGTTGTTTCACCAGAATCAGGAGCGGGATTTGCTGAACCGGCTGTCGAAGCGGTCGCAATCCGGGTCCGCGGATTTTCCGCGGGTGGGGGTTTTCACGGACAGCGCGGATGAATCGAAGGTTGCCGGCCGATTCGTTGGCGATTTGGGACGCTTCGCCGAAGCGCGGGGATTGCCCGCGACGATCCACTTCGCATCGCAGGGGCCGGAGCCGGCGAAGAATTGGCGGAACTTCATGCCGGTGATCGACCGGAAGATCGCGGGGGATGGGCTGGAGTTGAAGGTCCCGCCGGTGCTGGAGCTTCTGGAATGGTCGGACCGGCGGCAGTTCGACGTGATCGTGGTGAACACGGCCGGCCCGATGGGGCTGTGCGGCTGGCTGGTGTCGAAGATGCTGCGGGCGCCGATGATCGCGGTTTGCCATGATGATCTGCCTGCGCGCATGCTGGAAATGACCGGCGGGGATTATCGCCTGACGGCGGCGTTGGAAGCGTACGTGGCGTGGCTGTACCGAAGCGCGGCGAAGGTGCTGACGATGGGGCAGGGCGCCGCGAAGATTTCGGGGATTCGGCAGCGGCGATTGCCGGCGGAGGATCCGCTGGAATCCGTCTGGGATGCGTGCATCAGGGCGGCGGAGGGACGGGAGGACGAAAACACGGCAAGGGAGGCGATTCTCGCATGATGCCGATGACTCCGAATTTTCACGCCCAGCCGGCCGACCTGGGTGCTTCGCAAGGCGCCAAGCCGCGGATCGTGATTCTTTCCGCGTCGGTGGGCAGCGGGCACGTGCGGGCGGCGCAGGCGATCGAGGCGGCGCTGGGGGAATTGCTGCCCGATGCGACGATCGCGCACGTGGACGCATTGGATTTGACGAACGGGGCATTTCGCCGGGCGTATGGGGCGGGGTATTTTCGGGCCGTGCAGCGCGCCCCGCGATTCGTCGGATGGATGTACGATTTCCTGGATCATCCGAACGATCACGGGGCGGCGACGCGCACGCGCCAATTGTTCGAGCGGTTGAATTTCACGCGGCTGACGCGGCTCTTGACGGAACATCCCTGGGACCTGGCGATTTGCACGCATTTCCTGCCGGCGGCGCTGCTGGCCCGGCTCCGCCGGCGGGAACTGGTGCAGTTTCCCCATGCGGTGGTGGTCACGGATTTCGACGTTCATGGGATGTGGATCACGCGCCCGTGCGAGCGGTTCTTCGTGGCGACAGATGAGGCGAAGGCCAATTTGGCGGCGCTGCAAGTGGACGAGCGGGACATTCGCGTGACCGGCATTCCGATCGATCCGCGATTCGGCGGGGCGCTGGATCGCGGTGAGGCGATCGCGCGGAACGATCTGGCAGCGGACCGGCCGATCGTGCTGCAATTGGCGGGTGGATTCGGCATCGGGTCGATCGAGCGGATCCATCGCTCGATCTGTCAGATCGTGCGTCCGTTGCAAATCGTGGTGGTCACGGGCCGGAACAGCGGCGCCGCCGAGGCGCTGGCGTCGGTGGACCACCATCCCCGGCACCGGCGGAGCATCCTGGGGTATTCGACGCGGATGCACGAGCTTCTACGGGCGGCGGACGTGGTGGTGACCAAGCCGGGCGGATTGACGACGGCCGAATCGCTGGCCAGCGGCTGCCCGATGGTGATCGCCGAGCCGATTCCCGGCCAGGAGGATCGCAACGCCGATTTCCTGCTGGAAAACGGGTGCGCGATCAAGGTGAACAACCTGTCCTCGCTGACTTATAAGCTGTCCTCGCTGCTGGAAGACCAGTCCCGGCTGGCGCGAATGCGCGCGGCGGCGATGCGTTGCGCCCGGCCCGGCGCGGCGCACGACGTGGCGGCCAGCTGCGTCCAACTCTTGCAACGCACTCCCGTTTTGGTTTAAAAAGAGAACTGGAGCGCTCCCGTTTGGGTCGCGGCTCAACGGGGAGTGCCTATGCAGCATCTGGTTCTGACCGCATTTCTGGTTGCCCTGGCATTTACTTTCGCGCGGATGGAAATCGAAATCGAAGGTCCGCACGGGTGGGCGGCGAATTTGCCCACCTGGCGGATTTCCAATCGGTGGACAAAACTGTTTTACGGTAACCGGCCGCTGACGGGCTACCATTTCTGGCTTCAGGTGTTCGTATTTCTGCTGGCCCATTTGCCGTTCACGTTGCAATTTGCGCCGTGGTCGTGGGCGGGGGAGTTGCGAATCATCGGGTTCGTGATCGTGTTTTTCATCGTCGAGGATTTTTTGTGGTTCGTGCTGAACCCCGCGTTCGGCATCCGGCGATTCCGCCGGGAGCACATCTGGTGGCATGGGCCGACGTGGTGGTGGATCATGCCCAGGGAGTATTGGGTGTTCCTGACATTGGGGTGCGTGATGTATGGGGCCGGGGTGTGGATGAAAGCGGCGGTGGGGCCGTAGGGGCGGGGATTTGGTGGGTCAATTTGAATGGTGAAGGGATTTGGCATTCCCAGGGAGCAAGCTCCCAGGGCTTTGGATTGCGAAAGTAACCCAATTGCCCCGAATTTCATGCACTTGAACGCGGCCGGGGCTGCCCGTATGATGCCCGGCTTCCTGAATTCAGGCGGAAGACCGTGTTTTGCAGCGAGGACCAAAAGCAAGATGCCGACGATCAATCAGTTAATCAAGAAGCCGCGGCGGAGCCTGCCGCGGATTAACAAGGTGAAGGACCTTGAGGCGTGCCCGCAGAAGCGTGGGGTTTGCCTTCAGGTCAAGACGATGACGCCGAAGAAGCCGAACTCGGCTTTGCGGAAGATCGCGCGCGTGCGCCTGAGCAACGGGCGCGAGGTGACGGCGTATATTCCGGGCGAGGAACACAACCTTCAGGAACACAGCATCGTGCTGGTTCGAGGCGGGCGCGTGCGCGATTTGCCGGGCGTTCGGTATCACATCGTTCGTGGAACCTTGGACGCATTGGGCGTCGAAGGACGAAAACGCGGGCGAAGCAAATACGGAAGCAAGGCCGGAAAGTAAGGACCGATGCACGTCCTGCCATTTCTTGTCGACGACGAGATGAGCGCCGGAAAGTGGGGCGCCGAATTGAAGTCGTTGATCCTGTTTCTGGTGATGGTCATTCTCGGCGTCGGGGCGATCATCTGGTGGCTTAGGCGTTGATAAGGTCAAAGTAAAACGGAGCAGGTAATTCAGCAATGGCATTCAAGAAATTCACAGCCAGCGAGGACATTCTTAAACCGGACCCGCGATACAACAGCAAGCTGGTCAGCAAATTCATCAACTGCCTGATGTGGCAGGGGAAGAAGACGGTGGCGCAGCGGGTGGTGTACGGGGCGATGGATCAAATTTCCAAGAAGGTGAAGGACGTTCCGGTGCTGGAGCTGTTCGAGACGGCGGTGAACAACATCAAGCCATACGTGGAGGTTCGGAGCCGGCGCGTGGGTGGGGCGAACTACCAGGTTCCGATGCAGGTGAACAAGCGGCGGCAGCAAAGCCTGGCGTTTCGCTGGCTGCTGGAGGCCTGCCGGGGGGCAACCGGCCGGCCGATGGCCGACCGGCTCGCCGATGAACTTATGGCCGCATTCAAAAAGGAAGGCAAGGCGATGGCGACGCGTGAAAACACGCACCGCATGGCCGACGCCAACAAGGCCTTTGCGCACTTCGCCTGGTAAAAGGGTTTTGGGTTTTGGCGTGGTGATCCATGATAGACGTCAAGGACCTGCGCGAGAATCCCGAGAAATATCGTCGGGGGGCGGAGCTTAAGAACGTCACCGTGAATATAGCGGCGGTGCTGGACCTGGACGGGCAGTGCCTGCGCGCCCAGCAGGAGTTCGACCGACTTCGGGCGGAGCAGAACGAATTGTCCCGGCAGATCGGCAAGGCGAAGAGCGCGGAAGAGCGGGAAGAGATCAAGAGCAAGGCGGGGGCGATGAAGCCGCAGCTTCAGGAATTGGAGCAGAAGCGCAAGACGGCCGAGACCGCTCGGGACGAGCTTTTGCTGGAGATTCCGCAGCCGCCGGATGATGACGTGCCGCCGGGGAAGGATGCGTCGGACAACGTGGTTCTTTACACGCATGGCGAGCCGCGGCGGTTTGAGTTCAAGCCGAAGAATCATATCGAGCTGGGAAAGGCGCTGGACCTGTTCGATTTTGAGGCGGGGGTGAAGCTGGCGGGGACGCGGTCGTATTTCCTCAAAGGGCTGGGGGCCGATCTGCATCAGGCGGTGCTTCGGCTGGCGCTGGACATGATGACGCGGGAGAAGGGTTTCACGCAATTGACGGTTCCGGTGCTGGTGCGGGAGGCGGCGATGCAGGGGACGGGATTTTTCCCCGCCAGCCGGGAGCAGGCCTATCACGTCACCGAGGACGATCTGTTTCTGACGGGGACGGCGGAGGTGGGATTGACGGCGTATCACCTTGGCGAGATTTTGGAAGAATCGGCATTGCCGCGGAAGTACGTCGCCGCCAGCACGTGCTTCCGGCGCGAGGCGGGGACGTACGGCAAAGATACGGCCGGGCTTTATCGCGTTCACCAATTCGACAAGGTCGAGCAAGTGGTGATCTGCCGGAACGACGTGGAGGAATCGAAGCGCTGGCACAAGGAAATGCTGGGTTATGCCGAGGAAATCCTGCGGCGGCTGAAGTTGCCGTACCGGGTGATCCAGTGCTGCACGGGCGACATCGGGGTGAAGAACGCGTCCATGATGGACATCGAAACCTGGATGCCCAGCCGATACGACGGCAAGAACCCCGCCAGCGGCTACGGCGAAACGCATTCCGCTTCGCGATTGTACGACTTCCAGGCCCGCCGATTGAATCTGCGATACAGGGGAACGGATGGGAAGGTTCGATTTGTGCATACGTTGAACAACACGGTCGTCGCCAGCCCGCGGATTTTAATTCCGATCCTGGAGAATTATCAGAACGCGGATGGGTCGGTGACGATTCCGGAGGCGCTGCGGCCACATTTGAATGGGCGGGAACGGATTGGGTGAAGGCGTATCAGAAAACAGTTCATTTCAGCGGGATTCGGCCAAGGTCTGCTGATACTTCCGCATCAACCCGGCGCGGCTGATCAGGCCGATGATGTGGTTGGGGCGGCTGTTCATGGTCACGGGAAGATGGCTGACCTCGTGCCGGGAGAAGGCCTCCAGGACGGAGCCAAGGTCGTCGGTGTGTTTCACCAGGGGAACGTCGGCGCGCATCAATTCGGCGACGACAAGAAGGGGAATGGCGTCGCGATCGAGGAGGGCCATCTGGATGTCGTCGGCGACGACCATGGCGACGTAGGCACCGTGTTCATCGACGACGACGAAGTTGGCCGCGCCGGTGGCGGCGGTGAGATTGAGGATTTTCTGGAAGGGGTCGGCGCCGTGGACGATGCTGGCCGGTTCCAGGGTGACGTCCTCGACGGTGAGCCGGCGGAGGATGGCGCGATCGCCGGCGGTCCCCGTTCGGATGCCGCGCAAGCGGAGGCCCAGCGTGTAGATGGAATCCTGGTAGAGAAGCCGGGCGGTGGCGGTGGCGACGACGCAGGCGAGCATGGCGGGAACCATGACCTTGTAATCCTCGGTGACTTCAAAGCAGATGAGGATGGAGGCCAGCGGCGCGTGGACGACGGCGGCGAGGACCGCGCCCATTCCCACCAGGGCGTAGACTTCCGGTTGAACGGAAGTGAACAAATGTGAGCGTTGGAGGATGGACCCCATCACGGCGCCGGCGGTTGCGCCGAGAAACAGGGAGGGGGCGATGACCCCGCCGCTGCCGCCGCTGCCCAACGTCAGGCAGGTGGCGATCAGCTTGATCCCGCAGAGAAATGCCAGCAGGACGAGGATCGTTTCGGTGCCGGTGCTTGGCGAGGTGTAGTAATCCGGAGAAAGCAGTCGCTCGATGAATCCGTAGCCATCGCCGAAGAACGCCGGCATGGGGTAGTCCTTGAACGGGACGGGCTTGGTGACGCCCAGAACGAGCCAGCCGAAAACCAGGATGTAGCCAATCCCCAGCAATCCGAGGAGCGTTCCGCCGAATGCCGGCTTGAAAACGCCGGGGATTTTGATTCGGTCAAACCAGCCTTCGGATTTATACATCAGGCGGATGAGTGCGACGCCGACCAATCCGCAGATGAGTCCGAGCACGACGAAATTTCCCACCTGGCCCCATCGCAGGGCTTCGTGGGTGCGGATGGCGTCGGGGGAGACGTCGAAGATGGGGTGGAATTCCTGGCTGTGATGGATGAGCTTGAAGAGCAGAAGTTCGCTGACCTGGGCGATGACGCTGGCGACGACGACGGGGGTGAAAGCGCGGATGGAAAAATCCTGGAGGATGACTTCCAGGGTGAACAGCACGCCGCCGAAGGGGGCGTTGAAGATGGCGCTGATTCCGGCGGCGCTTCCGCAGCCGATGAGGACGGGCATCTGGCTTCTGGCGATGCGGAAGAACTGGCCGATTCCGGCGGCGATGCCGGCGCCGATCTGGACGATGGGGCCCTCGGCGCCGGCGGAGCCACCGCTGCCGATGGTGACCCCGGCGGTGAGGATTTTCTCCAGCGAGACCAGCGGGCTTTGGAAGCCGCTGGTTCTCAGGACGGATTCCATGACATCGACGATGCCGTGGCCTTCTCGGACGCGGAAGAGATATCGGCTGACGATGCCGACGATCAAACCGCCGGCGGCGGGAAACACGACGAGCAGGATCATGCCGAACCCGCGATACAGGCGGTTCTCCCCGCTGCGGTAATAGAGGAGGTTGCGGACAAGGAGGATCAGTTCGTGGAAGCCGACGGCCGCGGCGGCGGTGACCACACCGACGATGACCGCCAGGATGAGCAGGAAGGAATCGTCCTTGAATCCCATGCGGGTGAGAGTTCGGGTGATCCCCCCGCGGAGCCGGGCGGCGGGTTCGGTGAGATCGGGGGCCATTGGGAAAAGAATACACTCTGAAGGCTGAAATTCGAAACTCGAAACTCGAAATTCGAATCAAACTCGAAGGTCGAAACTCGAAACGCCTTGGTTTCGAATTTTGAATTTCGATTTTGATTCGTCATTCGAATTTCGAATTTCCGATTTCGGCTTTCCCGTATCTCCACCTATAATCCCCCCATGGCCTCAAACCGTGGCAAGGTCGTCGTCGCGATGAGCGGCGGGGTGGACAGTTCCGTGGCGGCGGCGCTGCTGCTGCGCCAGGGGTACGAGGTGGTGGGTGTGTTTCTGAGGCTGGGGACGCCCCAGGGCGTCGAGAACCATTCCGATGGATCGTCGGAGTGCTCGACGGATTCGGGCAAGAGCAAGCAGGGGTGTTGCTCGGTGCTGGATGCGGCGGATGCCCGGCGCGTGGCGGATATGCTGGGGGTTCCGTTTTACGTGTTGAACTTCCAGGAGGATTTCTCGCGAATCATCGATTACTTCGTGGATGAATATAACCGGGGACGAACGCCCAATCCGTGCGTCCGATGCAACGACTGGCTGAAGTTTGGGCGGCTGGCGAGCTATGCCGAAGCCGTGGGAGCGGATTACCTGGCATCGGGGCATTATGCGCGCATCGCGGTGGATGCGGTGACGGGACGACGGTCGCTGCTGCGGGGCCGGGATCGGCTCAAGGACCAGAGCTACGTGCTGTTCGGCATGAGCCGAAAGACACTGGATCACACGCTCCTGCCCATTGGGGACATGGAGAAGCACGAGGTTCGCGACATTGCCCGCCAGATGAAGCTTCCGGTTTACAACAAGCCGGATTCGCAGGAAATCTGTTTCGTTCCGGACCAGGATTACGCGGCGTTGGTTCGGCGGAGAAGTCCGCAGTCGGTGCGGCCGGGGGAACTGGTGCTAGCGGACGGAGCGGTGGTGGGGCGGCATGAAGGGCACCAGCATTTCACGATCGGCCAGCGAAAGGGCGTCGGGGTGGCGTTCGGGCGGCCAATCTACGTCGTCGATATTGATTCGCAGGCCAATCGCGTCACTCTGGGCGAAAGGCAATCGTTGCGCCGCGGCGGTTTGACGGCTCGGGAAGTGAACTGGCTGACCGACCGGCCGCCGATCGCCGGCCAGCCGATTTCCTGCCTGGCGAAGATTCGTTACAACCACGATCCGCAGGCGGCGACCGTGACCGCGGGCGACGGTGAGATCGTGGTACGGTTCGATGAGCCGCAGTCGGCCGTCACGCCGGGACAGGCGGTGGTGTTGTACGATGGCGACGTGGTGCTGGGAGGGGGATGGATAGAGAGGGCTTTGGAGTGATAGAGATGGTAGTGAAATAAATTCGAAATTCGAAATTCGAAACTCGAAATTCGAATCAAATTCGAAATTCGAACGGCGAAACGAACTTGGTTTCGAATTTCGAGTTTTGAATTTGATTCGTCATTCGAATTTCGAATTTTTGATTTTGCATTCTCCCCATGTTTCCCCGGAACGTTCTCATCTTCCACTCGGGCGCTCTCGGCGACTTCGTTCAGACCTGGCCGCTCGGCCTGGCATTGGGACGGCTCTATCCGCAGAGCCGGGTGATCTATGTCACCCAACGCCAGAAGGGCGTGCTGGTGGAGAAAGTGCTGCGGCTGGAATTCATGGATACCGAATTGGGCTGGCATCATCTCTTCGGGGATGCGAACCGCTTGCCGGAGGTCTGCCGGCATAAGCTGGCGTCGGCACATTCGATCTTCACGTTTATCGCCAGGCCCGGGGATGCGTGGATGCAGGCGGCGGGATCGGTTGCGCCGGGAGCGCAGACGATTTCGATCGAGGCCGGGGCCGTCGGGCAGATGGTGGATTCACTGAGCGGGGTTCCGGCGGTGCGGGCGGCGGTGGGGCAGATCCTCGCTTCCATTGCCGAGCGGGGGCTCCATTTTCCGGGGCCGCCGGTGGTGGGGCCGGTCGGCATTCATCCGGGCGCCGGTTCGCCCACGAAATGCTGGCCGCTGGATAGCTATCTCGAACTGATCGACCGCCTGCACGATGCCGGGCATCGGTGCCGAATTTTTCTCGGCGAAGTTGAAATGGAACGGTGGCCCGGCGAGGAAATTCATCGGCTGCAATCCGCCGACGAAACGGTCCAGCCGGCGACGTATTTGGATTTGTTTCGCGAACTGTCGGCGTGTTCGGCGTTCGTGGGCAACGACAGCGGGCCGGGGCAACTGGCGGGAATAATTGGCTTGCCGAGCGTCATTCTATTTGGTTCGACCGATCCGGCGATTTGGAAGCCGCTGGGGCCGCGCGTGGGTGTGCTGCGGCGCGAGCCGCTCGCGTCGCTGCCGGCGGAGCAGGTTTGTCAGGCGGTTGCCCGAACCTTGCCGGAAACTCTCCAGCGGGCGAAGGCCGAGTGAGAAGCTACTGCTTTTAGGGCGCCGGGCTTCCCCAAGAATTCCCCGCCCACGCTTTGAAACCAATCGGCAGTGCGGTAAACTACATATTCTTATCAAACCAAAGCCCGTATGATGACGAACTTGGCCAACGAGGGTCGCATGACCGTGGAGGAAGGGGAACCCCAGATTCTTTCCAAGCGGCTTTCCGAGTTTGTGATCGCGTACATTTCTTGCCCGCAGGATTCTGGGCGGAACTATTTGGGGGGCATTTTGCTCACCGATTACCGCACTCGACCACTGGAGTTTGCGTTCGTATCTCCGGTCAAGGTCACAACGATGCAAAGGATCATTCACGGCAAGACTTTGGACGAGACAGTTACCGTATATATCATTGCTCACCGTCTCCTTAGCGAGGCCACGAAACAGCCGGACATTATCTTCGTTGACTCCGACCTCTTGCTTGAACTCCAAAGACTCACACAGATTCCGGTTGCAAAGCTCTCCCGTGAGCAAAACTCGGCATCTCAGGCAACCTCTCTTAGCCCGCTCAAGTTTTCGACTTTGCGCGAGGGGGACAAGGATAGCGTTGTGGGAAGTGTCATGTCGACGCTAGAGGCGCATGCAGACTTGATGGAGCCATTTGCGCGCATGACTGAAGCAATTCGGGAAGCGCAAAAAGCGGTTCCCCCGTCCCAGGTCAAGCCGTGAAATCTATCCGTCGGGGAACGCTTGATCTGGCCCGGTCAATTAACAGGGATTTGCACATTTTTCGTGTTCGGAACAATGCGCTCGAACTACACGCGGTCGGTCGGGAAACAAGTTGGATAATTCGGCAGCGCTCCAAGGGGTTCACTGCACGGAAAGCCTCGTTGGCGTCGGCATTGCCTACGATGGCTCCGACGGTTTCTCAATATCGCTGGCACGCATCGCCCCGGATGGAGCCACTTCTTCGTGTCCCTGTTACGCCGAGTGCCCGAAGCGTTATGGCGACCAGCGTTGCTGTAGTCGATTTCGAGGTTCACCGTTTTTTTAGCCATATTGGGCTCCCATCGCTCGACAGCATTTCAATGCTTTCCGCCAAGGTGTCCAGGGGTTGGCGGGCGGACGACGTGGCCCCTTCCGCTCGGATCCTGCGATGCGACTTCAATTTCTCGCCTTGTGGTCGATTGTTCTCGGCAGCACCTGACTGCCATGTGAACAGGTTGGTCCTGCCAACGACCGATGCTCTGCAGCTAAATCGAGTTAACCTGACCATTTTTCCCGTTTCCATCTCCCGGTTCGGGTTTCCATTTGCACGAGAGCGGGTCGGCGGAATGTTGTGGCGTGCTGACCAAGGCGATGCATTTCGCAGGACCCTTCGACCGGTCGCGCCTTTGAGTGGCCCGCCCGAAGCCAAGGTCGCAAGTCTTGCGGAGCGGCTACGGTGGATTCTAACGCCCCCTGTCAATCAGCTTGTATCCGACCTTTCAGTTCCCGACACGCCGTTCGCATTTCAGTTGCAGGGAATCCGTTGGCTTATGGAACGCGACCATGCTCTTCTCGCGGATGAAATGGGGTTAGGAAAGACAATGCAGGCGATTCTTGCGGCCAGATTATTGTGGAGGGAAAAGCGCATCGAGAATATTTTGATAATTTGCCCCAAGAGTCTACTCGGGAATTGGAAACGGGAAATTGCAAAATGGTGGCCCGACGCGATGACCCATCTGCGAGAGCCAGGGCCAGATAAGCAATGGTTTCTACGGCTTGCGACTTCGAACGTCCTGATCAAGTTGATCAACTATGAGGCAGTAGCAAGAGAAAAGGAATGGTTGGGAGAAAATCTGATTAAGCACGACTTGGTGATCATTGATGAAGCACAGCGTATAAAAAACGCCGATTCAAAGACGGCCGTTGCGGTAAAGTGCTTGGAGGGGAAACGCTGTTGGGCCCTGACAGGGACGCCGCTGGAAAACCGGATTGATGACCTGATTTCGATCATGGGGTTCGTTCATGCGAGAGCTGTTTCTGGGCTAGATCCCGACCTACCCGGAGGGTCGGAGCGCGTGCGCAGGGCGGTCAAGCCGTATATCCTACGACGCCGCTTGGGCGACCCGGAAGTCAGCATCCAACTCCCGGAAAAGATCGAACAAGATTTGGAAGTGGACCTGACGCAGGAGCAGCGAGATGAGTACGATCACGTCGAACGGGAGCGTGTGATGCAGCTAAACGCTGAGGGCGACACCGTCACTGTGCAGCACGTTTTTGCGCTGATTCGTGCTCTTGTGCAAATCTGCAATTTCGACCGTATTAACGGGAAGAGTGCTAAACTAGATTACCTGTTGGAGGCTTTCGAGCATATTGAGGAGACGGGGAAAAAAGCCCTTGTGTTTTCCCAATTTGTCTCGGACGACTTTGGACTGAAAAGGGTGGCACGCGGCCTGGAGGAGGCTTCCTACCGGGTAATGGAGTTGCATGGAGAGGTTCCGCCGCGAAAGCGGGATGAGATAATCTCCCGGTTCAATGAAAGTCCCGCAGAACACGCCCTGCTTGTTAATTACGCAGTTGGTGGAGTTGGTTTGAATCTGCAGGCTGCGTCATACGTGTTTTTGTTCGACCGCTGGTGGAATCCGGCGGTTGAAGACCAAGCTGTCAAACGCGCCCACCGGTATGGACAGAAGAATCCAGTGATCGTTCGACGATTCTACTGTAAGAACACGATTGAGGAGCGCATACTCGAAGTTCTGCGGAAGAAACGCCGCCTTTTCCGCGAAGTCATTGACGAGGACCGGCCTCACGAAGCAATGGGTCTGACAGAAGAGGAGCTTTTCAAATTATTCGACCTTAAGGTTCGCCCTCGGCGCGCGGGTACAATCCCGGGAAGGCCACAATTGCGGATCGGAAACCTCAGTCCGGAGGAGTTTGAGAAGCTCGTTGCTGACTTATATCGGGCCCAGGAGTACGACCGGGTTGATCATATGGGAGGCAGCGGTGATGGAGGGATCGACGTTCTCGCGGAGCGCTCGACGCCTTCGGGCCTTGAACGAATTGTGATTCAGTGTAAACACATGTCCTCCCCGATTGGGCCGGAAATTGTGCGTAGCCATTGGGGCGTGGTCACCAGCGATTCAAGTTTTACGGCGGGCGTTATAGTCGCCAGTTCGACCTTTTCACGCGATGCATTGGCGTTTGCGCGGGACAAACGGCTGGAATTGATCGATCGTCAGCGGTTGAAAGAACTGCTTAGGCAATACCGGGTCGCGGATGTTACGGACTAGACCTACGGCATTTCGACGTTTCGCCTTGAAGGCAGGTCAGTAGGATATTGAACGCCCATGTCGCTGCCGGCCCCTCAACCTCCGCAGCTTAGTCCCGAGAACTTGCGCGAGTTGCAGGCGGCGAGGCGTTCGCTGGGGAAAATCCGGCGGGCTGTCAGTACGGCTCGGTTTGAAGGGTATAGCATCGCGATCTGCGGGGCACTGACCGTTCTGATGAACACCGACAGCATCGGCTACATGCTCGTCGGGACGGTGCTGACGGCCATCGGGATCGTGGAGATCGTCGCGGCCGGTCGGCTTCGCCGGCTCGAGGTCGGCGCGGTCCGCATGCTCGCCATCAACCAGTTGTCGCTGGCGGCGCTGATCCTTCTGTATGCGTTGTGGAACCTGCACGCGGAAATCGCTCATCCCGTTTCGGATTTTCCCGATCTCAGTCCGTCCGACGCGAAGCTGCTTGGACAAATGGATTCTTCGGTTCTCGGCATCACGCACGAAGCAATGTTGCTTCTATACGGCTCGCTGATCGCGGCGGCGGCCGTGGAGGCGGGCATGGCGTGGTATTACCATTCGCGGGCCGGGCATCTTCGAGAATACCTGGCGCGGACGCCGCCGTGGATCATCGCCATGCAAAAAGCGGGGATTTCGGTCTGAGCGTTTAGTACAGATTACCGCGAAGGAGCACGGCGCGAGCTCTGTCCGCAACCCAAAGAATTTTACCGCGAAGGCGCGAAGAGCGCGAAGTTGCGCGAAGTCAGATTGATAATTCTTCGTGCAACTTCGCGCTCTTCGCGCCTTCGCGGTAAGATTTTTTCGGAAAGGTGGAACAAAACAAAGCTGCCGGGCAGACCTGGAACTGGGGAGGGAGAATCAGGCGACGCCGTGGGCGGCTTTGTAGAGATTCCATGTGAGATGAATCTGGCCTTGGTGATGGGCTTCATGCCAGGTGAGCAACACGATGGCCTCGGCGACGGAACGGGTCTTTCCACCGGGGGCGGGAACCTGGCGCAAAAGGGATTGCGGTGTCTGCTCCGACGCGAATTTTTTGAGCGGGTTGTAGTTCGCCGCAAGCTTCTGGCGAATCACCGCCAGCGTAGGGACGTTGGCGTCGGACGGCGTCGATCCACCGCCGAAATTGGCGACCAATTCCTGGTCTTTGGCCGATCCCTGCAAGATGCCGACGTTGAGATATCTATCGTGCGTGGCGGCACAATGCATGGCCTGCCAGGCGATATGGGCGCGCCCGGGACCCGGACGCCAGGCCAGAACCTTGGCCACGTCCTGGCCGCTCTTCTCAATGGCATCCAAAGTCCCCAGCAATCGTGTTCGGGAGAATTCCAGGGCGAAAACCAACGATTCACTGTCCATCCGTATCGTTTCCTGCGGGCAAACAGGGATTCAAGCAGCGCAAACGCCCTCGCCCCCATCCGGGGGTACCTCAAGAGCGATGCCGATCGTTCGGCGTGCCGACGCCAGTCTTACTGCTTCTGGCTTTTCTTGATGATGACGTAGGCAACAATGCAGACGACGCCCACAACGATCAAGACCCAATTCATGGTTGACATAGGCTGAGATTCTATTCGCTCCCTTTCGTATTGCCAAGGATTGATCCAAGAAAAGACATGGGCGATATGCCGACTGGAGAATGGGAAGAGCGGCTTTTTGGCGATATCCGGCCTTCAAGGTTAAAACAGGGATGCCATGGCAGATTCGCCCGCGTCAAAGGATGATGGTCCGCAATCGCCGATGGCCCGCTCGTTCGCATCAATGCTGTCCTGGATCGCCACGCAACGGGCCAATATGCTTCGGCGAGTGATGGATTGGTCGAACGTCAACAGCTATTCGTTCAACGTGCCTGGCCTGAAAAAACTGGGCGAGATCGTCGAGCGGGAATTTTCGGTGCTGGGGGGCGCGATTCAATGGCACGATCTTTCGCCGCTGGTCATCATCGACGAGCGAGCCCAGGCCAGGCCTAAGCCTTTGGGGCGGGCTTTGACGATTACCAGGCGGGCGGGTGCGAGGCTGAGGATTCTGCTGAACATTCATCTGGACACGGTTTATCCGCCGGATTCGCCGTTCCAATCCGCTGGGGAGCACGCGGGCAATATCCGCGGGCCCGGGGTCGCCGACGCGAAGGGGGGATTGGCCGTGATGCTGACGGCCCTGGAAGGGTTGGAGCGCAGCGGGAAGGCGGAGGGAATCGGGTGGCAGGTGCTCATCAATCCGGACGAGGAAATCGGATCGCCGGGCTCGGCGGGGTTGCTGGCGGCGGCGGCGAGGGACCACCATTTCGGGCTGCTGTTTGAGCCGGCGCTTCCCGATGGGGCGCTGGTGGACCGTCGCCGGGGTTCGGGGAATTTCTCGATCGTGATTCGCGGCCGGGCCGCTCATGCCGGCCGGGATTTCGCCGCGGGACGCAGCGCCCTTCTGGCGGCGGCGAAGCTCTCGCTGGCGCTTCATTCCATCAACCAGACGTTGCCGGGCGTGACGGTTAACGTCGGGGCGATCGACGGCGGCGCGCCGCCCAACGTTGTGCCCGATCTGGCCATCTGCCGAATCAATATCCGCACGACTCAGCACGCGGACGAGCAAATCGTCACCAACGCGGTCAAGAATCTAGTATCGGAGTTGAATTCAGCCGACGGCATCTCCGCCGAGTTGCACGGGCAATTCGCCTCTCCCGCGAAAATCCCCGATGACCGCACCTTGCGTCTTCTGGATGCGATCATTTCTTGCGGAAAGGAGCTGGGCATGACGTTGGCCACGCGGTCTTCCGGCGGGGCATCGGACGGCAACCGCCTGGCCGCCGCCGGCCTGCCCAACGTCGACAGCCTCGGCGTTCGCGGCGATCTCATTCATACTCCCAATGAATACATGATCCCCGACAGTCTGGTCGAGCGTGCCCAACTGGTGGCCCTTCTCCTGCTCAAAATCGCGACCGGGGATATTGATCCGATTGCATTTTGCCGATGAACCCCGAGCGGAAATCGCGTCCCGACGCCCCATAAAATGAATGCCGAAATCCGAATGACAAATGACCAATGACAAATGACATGTTTTTCATCCGCCCAGTTTCGCTCGCCGACCTCGATCAACTCGTGCAGCTTGCCCAGCAGGCGGGGGCGGGTCTGACGACGTTGCCGGGCGACCGCGACGTGCTCAAACGCCGAATCCTCAAATCGCAGCGATGTGTCGAAAATATCCCCGATAAACCGGGCGGCGAGAGCTATCTGTTCGTCATGGAGGATGCGGAGTCGAAGAAAATCATCGGCGCCAGCGGGATGGTTTCGAAGGTGGGCGGGTTCGAACCGTTTTATGCCTATCGCGTTGAGAATCAGCGGCTGGATTCCGATTTGTTGAAGATTCACAAGCAGATTCCGGTGCTGCACCTGGTGCACGAGCACGATGGGCCGGCGGAGGTGGGGTCGCTATTTCTTTCGCCGGATTACCGGAAAAAAGATTATGGGCGATTTCTCCAACTCGTGCGGTTTCTATTCATCGCGGAATATCCGCAGGCGTTTGAGCCGGTGGTGGTGTCGGAGCTTCGCGGCGTGATCGGCGCCGATGGCCGTTCGGCGTTCTGGGACGCGGTTGGACGGCATTTCTTCGAAATTGATTTTCCCCAGGCCGATTACCTGAGCGTGGTGAACAAGAAATTCATCGCCGAGCTGATGCCGACGCATCCGATTTACGTTCCGCTGCTGCCGGCGGAGGCGCAGCGCGTGATCGGCAAGGTGCACGAGTCGAGTTTGCCGGCGCTTAAGAACCTGGAAGCGGAGGGGTTCACGTTCAACGGGATGGTGGATATCTTTGACGCGGGCGGCTGCGTGAGCTGCGGCCGGGACGACATCCGCACGGTGCGCCTGAGCCGCACCGGGATCGTGGAGAAAATTGCCGACGAGGCGATCGAATCGCCGACGTTCATGATCGGAAGTTTTTCCCCGGCGTTCCGGGCGACCATCGGGGCGTTGCGAACCGACGGCGCAGATCGCGTCTTCGTCGAATCGCGCGTTGCGTCGGCGCTGAACGTTTCCATCGGCGCCTCCATTCGTTATGCGACGTTGCGTCCGGAGGCTCCGGTCCGCCGCCCCATCGAAGAAATCCGCCAATGACTGAGACTGATGAATCCGAAATCTCGCGTATCGTCGCCGGCGCTCGCCAGGCGTTCGGGGCCTGGTCGAGCACGCCGGTCGAGCGGCGCATCGCCCTTTTGCGGGCGCTGGAAGATCATTACCGTGGCGAGAAGGAAACCATCGCAAGGAAGATTTCCGAGGAAACCGGCAAGCCGCCGTGGGAATCGCGACAGGAAGTCGATTCCATGGCCAACAAAATCCCGATCTCCATCGACGCGTATCACGAGCGTTGCCGCGAGCAAAGCCGCGCCTTGCCCGATGCCACGGGCTTCACGCGATTCCGTCCGCACGGCGTTCTGGCGGTGCTGGGGCCGTTCAACATGCCCGGCCATCTGCCGAACGGGCACATCGTTCCAGCGTTATTGGCGGGGAACACGATTGTCCTGAAACCCAGCGAACTGACGCCCCGGTCGGGCGAGATTTTCGCGGAGGCGTTCGCCGCGGCCGGGTTCCCCGGCGGGGTTTTCAATCTCGTTCAGGGCGGCAAGGAAAGCGGAGCGACGCTGGCGCGGCATCCGGACGTAAACGGGGTTCTTTTCACCGGTAGCACCGTCGGCGGAATCTCGCTGGCACGCACCTGTGCCGACCAACCGGGAAAAATACTCGCGCTAGAGATGGGCGGAAATAATCCCTTGATCGTGCACGAAGCGGGCGACCTTGCTGCGGCGGCTTATCTGGTCGTCCAATCGGCTTACATCACCGCCGGGCAGCGGTGCAGTTGTGCGCGGCGGCTGATCGTCGTCGGCGGGAAGGAATGGGATGCACTGGCAAGCCGGTTAGTGGGGATCATAAAGAATATTCGCATTGGCTTGCCGAGGGATGATCCGCAGCCATTCATGGGACCGGTGATCTCCGCTGGGGCCGCGGAAAAACTGCTGTACGTTCAAGCAGAGTTGATTCGAGGCGGGGGGATCGCAGTGGCGGAGATGGCGCGCTCGCCGCGGCATCCGGCGTTGCTTTCGCCCGGGTTGATCGACGTGACAAATGTTGGCAATCGACGGGATGAGGAAATCTTCGGGCCGATTTTGCAAGTTGTGCGCGTGGACGACTTCGATGCGGCTATCCGGGAAGCCAATAACACGTCCTACGGCCTGTCAGCCGGATTGATTTCGGACAACGCGGAACTATATGGGAAATTTCTGCGTGAAATCCGTGCCGGGGTGATTGCGTGGAACCGGCCGCTCACCGGCGCCAGCAGCCAGTTGCCGTTCGGCGGCATCGGGCAATCGGGGAACCATCGTCCCGGCGGATACTTGGCGGCGGATTATGCCGCCTATCCCGTCGCGGCGCTGGAATCGCCGAAGGCGCTCTTGCCCGAGAAGTTGCCGCCGGGGATCGGCGCGCTGCCCTGAGTTCCGGAAAGAATCATGCCGACCAACGAAACCAACTTCGACGCGATACCGGGTCCGACGCATAATTACGCGGGGCTTTCGGTGGGCAATCTGGCTTCGCTGGCGCATACGAATCGACCGTCGAATCCGAAACTGGCCGCATTGCAGGGGCTGGCGAAGATGAAATTTCTGGCGGACCTGGGCGTGTCGCAGGCGGTCCTGCCGCCGCACGAACGGCCGGATATTTGCACGCTCAAACGGCTGGGGTTTTCCGGGTCGGATGCGCAGGTCCTGGATGCCGCCCGGAAATATCCGGCGCTGTTGGCGGCGTGCGGGTCGGCGTCGGCGATGTGGGCGGCCAATGCCGCGACCGTTTCGCCCAGTGCCGATACCCGCGACGGGCGGGTCCATTTCACCCCGGCCAATCTCGTCACGCAATTTCATCGGTCGCTGGAACCGGCGACCACGGCGGCGGTTGTGAAGGCCATTTTCGCCGATGAATCGGCGTTCGCCCATCACGATCCGCTCATGGCTTCGCCGCATTTCGCCGATGAGGGTGCGGCCAATCACATGCGGTTGTGCGCGGCCCACGGTAAGCGGGGAATGGAGTTTTTCGTTTTCGGCCGGCGGGCGTTTGTGGACAACCCATCGGCTCCGGCGCGTTTCCCGGCCCGGCAGACGCTGGAAGCATCCGAATCCATCGCGCGCCTGCATGGGCTTGATCCGGACCGTGTGCTCTTTCTCCAGCAGAATCCCCGTGCCATCGATGCCGGAGCGTTTCACAACGACGTGGTGGCCGTCGGGAATCTGAACGTGCTGCTCTACCACGCTTGGGCATTTGCCCAGTTCCAGCCCGACGACATCCGGAGCCGGCTCGAAAAAGATGAATGTCCCCTTATCTTCATTCCGGTGTCGGAAGTGCCGCTGGCGGATGCGGTTTCGTCGTATCTGTTCAATAGCCAGCTCGTTTCGCTGCCGGATGGCACCATGGCCCTGATCGCACCGACGGAATCGCGCGATAATCCGCGGACGCGGGAATTTCTCGACAATCTATTGGCTCGCAACACGCCCATCCGGCAGGTGCATTTTGTGGAAGTGCGGCAGAGCATGAACAACGGCGGGGGGCCGGCGTGCCTGCGTTTGCGCGTCGTGCTGACCGAACGCGAGCGGTCGCTGGTCAACCCGGCCGTATTTCTCACCGATGCGCTTTACGAATCGTTGAAACAGTGGATCAACCGCCATTATCGAGACCGGCTCACGCCATCCGATCTTGCCGATCCGCAACTCCTCGACGAATCGCGGCGGGCGCTGGATGAATTGACGCGGGTGCTTAAACTGGGATCGATTTATCCATTTCAGGGGGGGGCACCGCGCCCGTTCCCTCCACTCCGGCCATGAGCCGCAGGACGCGGTCCTGGGTGACTTCGTCGCGCTTCAGTTCGCCAACGAGTTTTCCTCGGCGCATGACCAGGATGCGAGTGGAGAGATTCAGCAGTTCGGGAAGCTCGGAGGAGATGAGCATGATGGCGATGCCCTGGCCGGCGAGGTTGTCGATGAGTCCGTGGATCGCGGCTTTGGCGCCGACGTCGACGCCGCGAGTCGGTTCATCGACGATCAGGAGCTTGGCGTTTCTGCCGAGCCATTTGGCCAGGGCGATCTTCTGCTGATTTCCGCCGCTGAGGCCGGCGACGGGAGTTTCCAGCGTCGGTGTTTTGACGTTGAGCCGGTCGAAATAAGTCCGGGCGGCGTTTCGTTCGGCGCGTTGGTCGATGATCCCGATCCGGCGGAATCGGCGGAGCATGGCCAGGGAGAAGTTCTGGCGGCCGCCCATCTTGAGGACCAAACCCTGGTGTTTGCGGTCTTCGGGAACCAGGGCGATTCCGCGGCGCATGGCCCCGCGCACGTTTCCCAGAGCCAGCGGCTTGGATTCAAAGGTGACAATCCCGTCGGCCCGGGGATCGAGGCCGAAGACCGCCGTGGCGATCTCGCTGCGGCCGGCGCCGACCAGGCCGGCGAATCCGACGATTTCGCCGGCCCTGACGTCGAAGCTCACGTCGTGGAACTTGCCCGGCGAGGAAAGATGTTTCACGGAAAGAATCACGTCGCCGGGGGTCTTGTCGAGGTGGTGGGGGAAATAGGCTTCAATGCTACGGCCGATCATCATGCGGACGACCGAATCCGGGTTGGCGTCGGCGCGGTCGAGGGTTCCGGCGCATTTGCCATCGCGGAGGACCGTGACGCGATCGCAGAGCCGAAAAACTTCGGGGAGGCGGTGGGAGACGTAAATCATCGTGACGCCGCGCGCCTTCAGACGGCGGATCAGGGCAAAGAGGTTTTCGGCATCCGGTTCGGGAAGGGAGCTGGTCGGCTCGTCAAAGACGAGAATGCGGGCGCCGGTTCCGACCGCGGAGGCGATCTGCACCAATTGCTCGTGGGCGGTGGAAAGCGCTCGCATGTTCCGGCGCACGTCCAGGCGAGCGCCGATATCGGAGAGGAGCATTTGGGCGCGTCGTTCCATTTCGCGGCGGTCGATCAGAAAGCGGAAGCGGCGGGGATAATTGCCCATGCAGAGGTTTTCGGCGACGGAAAGATCGGGGCAGAAGGCCAATTCCTGGTGGACCATGCCGATGCCCGCGGCGCGGGCGTCGGCGGGCGAGGAGAAACGCCGCTCGACGCCGTCGATGGCGATGACGCCGGAGTCGGGGTGGTAGATGCCGGCCAGGAGTTTTCCGCAGGTGGATTTCCCCGCGCCGTTTTCGCCCATCAGGCCGTGACATTCGCCGGCGGCGATGGAAAGGGAAACGTTGTCCAGCGCGGTGACGCCGGCGAAGGTTTTGGTGACTGATCGATATTCGATCATTGGAAAAAAGTGCAAGTTGCAAGTTGCAAGTGCAAGTTAAGACCAGATTCTTCCTCACTTGCAGCTTGTAACTTCCTCTTACAACTTCCCGCTCATTTTTTCAGCCATTTGTCCCAGTATCCGGCGAAGTCATCGACGTCCATGCGCTGGGTATTGGGTTCGGCGGGAAGCGTGGCATCTGGTTTGTTCAGCGTGACGAGCGTGAGAGGATTGGGAATCGCGAGGGTATCGGGATTGACTCCCTCGGGGTCTTTGCCGTTGAGTATCTTGTCGACCAGAATCTCGACGGTGCGGTGGCCCCAGCCGTAGCAATCCTGGGAGACTAATTCATCGACATACCCGTTTCGGAGATAGGTCAAACATTTGGGAAGCGCGTCGCAGGAGACGACTTTGACGGAGCCGGGGGGTTGCCAGTTGAGCGCATTTTCCGTGAACAGAGGCCAGCCGCCGACGAATATCCAGCCGTCGATCTTGCCGGGGTTGGCGGCCATGGCCTGGCTGATTCTCTGGGCGGCGGCCCCGGGCTCTTCGGCATGATAGAAGACACCGTTTCCGCCGTTCAATTCCTGCATGTTGGGATGTTTGGCCAGTTCCTCGCGCACGGCCTTTATGCGGCGCTGGAGATTGGGGCCGGTTTGATTGCCGCCGAGAATGGCGATGGTTCCCTTGTCGCCCATATATCGAGCCAGTTCGGACATCAGGAGATGGCCCAACTGAATGTCATCGGTTCCATAATCGCACAATCGCTTGCTTTTGGGCGCATCGGAGTCGAAGCAGACGACGACGACGCCCTTGTCAACGGCGTCGTTGATCGCCGGCGTCAACATCTGGGCGGCGGAGCAGGAGACGGTCATGCCGTCGACTTTCTCATTGGCCAGGGAGTTGATGGCGTTGACCTGGGCGGCGGGGTCTTCGTCGGGCGGGGTGCGCCATTCGATTTCAACGTTGATGCCGTATTTGTCGCTCAGTTCCCTGGCGGCATCGAGTGCGCCGGTGTGCGCGGCCTGGAAGACGTCGTTGGCCTCGCTCTTGGCGACCATGCCGATGCGGATGGTCCGCTTTTGGCCAGCGGCGGCGCCGGTGTCGGCCGCCTTTCTGCATCCCAAGGGCAAAACAGCCGCGATCAGGCAAACCGCCGCCAATCCCACTAGCATTCGTGTCAATCCGCGCATTGCGATCCTCCGCGTCTGGTTGAAGTATTCTGCTATACCGAAGCCTTTGCGCCGGCCAACCGGCGCTGACGAACGTACTCGCTGATCGAGTCGATGGCCACCGCGATAATGATGGCGCTTCCGACGATGATCAACTGATATTCGGTTTTCCAATGGAGGGTGATGATCCCATCCTGAATCATGGCGATGATGATGGTTCCGAGGAGGGCGCCGAGAGCGGTTCCCTTGCCGCCGGTGAGGCTGGCACCGCCGACGACGGCGGCGGCGATGACGGTCAGCTCGTATCCCGAGCCCGATCCGGTGGAGGTTGCGCCGAAGCGTCCGAGCCAGACCATGCCGGCGATCCCGGCCGTCAGGCCGGCGACGGCGTAGACCCGCAGCTTGATCCATTTGGTTCGCAGGCCGCTGAATCGGGCGGCCTCCTCATTGCCGCCCACGGCGTAGATTTCACGTCCGCCGGCCGTCTGCGAGAGATAAAACCCACCGATGGCGGTGACGATGAGCATGACGAGCATGGGCATCGGCCGCTGGCCGAAGACGTTCAGCCGCATGAAATGATCGGTGAAGGCGACGGGGATCTGGTGGTCCTGCATGGGGATTTCCTGGAGCTTGGTGGTGACGACCGTGATGCCGCGGAAGATGCTCATGGTTCCGAGGGTGACAATGAACGGGTGCATATTGAGGCTTACAATCAGCGAGCCGTTGAGCAATCCGCAGAGGAGTCCGACTGCCATGGGTAGCAGGAAAGCTGCGGGGAGGACCTCCCAGGCGGGGGCGTCTTTGGGAAAATATTGCAACACTCGGGCGGCGGTGAAGGCGGATAGCGCCATGGTCGATCCGACGGAAATGTCGATGCCGCCGGAAATGACCACCAACGTCATTCCGACGGCCATGATGGCGTAATAGGAGGCGGGAGTGGCGATCTCTTCGAGCAGATTGCCGGGATTGAGGAAATGGTTCTCCTCGCCGGGGGCGGCCTGGATATAGCCGCAGATGCTCAGGCCCAGGCCCATGACCAGAATGACGAGGACCAGCCCCAATTCCTGCAACCGCGGCAAGGCGCGGCGCGGAAGCGCCGGTGCGACCGGCGAGGCATATTCAATCGGAATTTCCGTTTTCATCCGTTGGGGCGATTATAAGCGGGGTTGGATGAAAACTCGAAGATGCGAACCAATCGTCCGTCCAGGATTTGAACTCCTGACAAGCCGAGCGCAACGGCAACTAATCACGGCGGCGCCGGCGGGCCAATAAGCCGACGGAGCCGAACGTCAACAGGCCCATGGATGCCGGCTCAGGCACATTGGCAAGGCTGATGCCGTTTGCGGCGGCGAAGGCGTCAAGGGCCGCGACATCGCCGGCCGAGGCCGCGCCGCTGACGCCCTCGTTGAAGTTTTCCGCCAGGGCGTTGAAGTCGGCGGCGTTCACCAGCCCGTCGTAAAAGAAGTCGCCCTGGTCCCAGCCGTTGACGCTCTGGTTGAAGTTCGCCGCGAGGATGAGGAAATCCGAGCCGTTGACCAGGCCGTCGAGATTGGCATCGCCGAGCAGCGTGTAGGCCACTTCGATCTGGCCGGAGGTCAGGCCGGCAACGACGTGGTCATTTCCATCGGCATAGCCGATGCCGTACGCCAGGCCATCGGTCTTGGTTTGTACCGCGGTGGAAACGATGCCCGGGCCGTTCCAACCGCCGCCGTTGTAGCCGGATTTGATGTACGCGGCGATGGTCGCGATCGGATCGCTGGCGCCGTAGGTGATGATGAGGTGGTTGTTGTTCACGTCCAGCACGCCGTTGCCGGTGATCAGCAGCGACTTTAGGTTGATGGCGCTGGTGACGGCCGGGCCGGAGCCGCCGGACACGCCGGTGGCCAACTTCAACGTTCCACCCGTGATGCTCATGCCGCCGGCGCTCAGCGCGGCGCCGAGGGTGAGGGTATCGCCGCCGGATTTTACAAATACCCCGGCATCGGCGATTTTGCCGGTGCCGCTGATCGTGTAGTTGCCCAGGCTGTTATTGACCATCACCGAGCCTGGGCTGACAGTGCTGTTCAACGTCACGGCGTAATGGCTGTTGTTGGCGTCGTTGAAAATGATAGTGCCGCCATTGGTGTAGACCGTGGCGGCGGTGCCGTTGTTCCAGTTGTTGCTGGTGATGTCCCAGGTCTTTCCATCGCTCGGGCTGGCGCCGCCGGTGTTGTTCCAGGCGAGATTCGCCGGTGTCGGGACGGCGGCGAAGTCATACGCGAGGGCGTAGGTTTCGCTGTTGGAGATATCGCCCTGCCTGTTGGGGCCGGCGACGCCGCCGGCCTTGAAGACTTCCAGATCGTAAGTGTCGCCGGCGGTCAGACCCACATCGTACAACTCCTGGACGTTATCGACGGTGCTGTCACTATAGTCCAGGGGCGTCGTGGTGTTCCGGGTCGCGTCATAGAGAAACAAGTCGAGATTGTTGATCGGATTGCTGGTAACCGTTGCTTCGCCGGGCCTTTCCCACACCAGCGTGGCTGTCAGGGTGTAACTGCTCGCGCTGCCGGAGGTGGGAACGAGGTAATGTTGGCAAACGTCCTGGGTGGAGGAGCTGGAGAATGTTGTAAAGTTCCACCCGACGAGGGGATCGGTGTAGCCGCTGGTCACGGCGGAATGATTGCCGCCCAGCGCTTCGAAGGAAGTGACGCTGGGCCCTTGCTGGCCAGCCTCGAGTTGGATGTAAGAGTTGTAGACGTTGAGAACACCCGCTCCATAATTGACGTCGAGCGGCGCGGTATGGGTATGGGTCCAGCCCGAGGGCTTGACGGCGCCGTTGAGAAGCAGGGCCTTGATCGTGCGCGGATCGGTGGCGCCGGCGGACAGGGCGGCGCCGGCCTGGAGAAGCAGGGCCGCGGCTCCGCTCACGAGCGGGGTGGAATAGCTGGTGGCGGAAGCGGGGGCGACAATATCCGGTTTGGATCGGCCGTTATCGACGGTCGGACCAGTGCTCGACGAGCCCCCGTAGGCGCCTACTCCAATGCCATTGTACGCCGTCGCCGGCGCATTCACCTGGCCGCCGTTGCCGATCGCGGAAACGAAAATGGTCTGATACTCCGCCACGTAATCGTCATAATAAAGATCGGCGTTCTGCTGACCCGCAACGGTGAGCGGCGAGCCATCGCCCTCCGTGAAGATGAAGCTTTGATTGACGATGGCATCGCTGATGGGCACGTCGTTGCTGATGCAGGCCGTGAAATAATCGGCCGAATAGTTGTCAACGTGCTGCACACCGGGGGCGACGCCGGTGGTGGAACTGTAAAAATTGCCGGCGACGTCATTGGCGTGTCCGGACCCTTCGGCGGCACTGTACGTCGAGGTCACGTTGCCGTTGTCATCGTAATAGGTGAAGAGGCTTTGCGGTTGCCCGACGCTGGTGGGATTGACCTCAAAGGTATTTGCACCGGAAACATCGGCTTCGGTCTGCCCGACGGTGACGCCGCTGCCGGTCAGGGAGGGATCGAAGCTTCGCAGTTCGATGAGGCCGATCGGATCACTGGATGCCCGCGCAGCCTCGGTGATCGCGACGCCGGTGATGAAAATGCCCGCCCGCCAACGATGGGTCGATCGCTTTCCGCATTCCCTCCTCTTCATCCAAAGCCTCCTGGGACGCGCCGTGGCGGAAGAACCTCGTCGGCGATTTCCCGTTTGACCTTCCGCCCACAGGGCGAGCCGTTAATCCGAATGATAACTCATTTCCCATGCCGGGGTGGAGCATTTTATGGTCTGAAACCACTTAACGCGCGATGAGTTGGCCGACAATCTTCCCCATTTTGACATCCCAATCATTTCCTAACCATATGCGAACAGATCACACTCATTTGGTTTCCAGGATGACTTTGGCCATTAGAGCGCCGTCTTTCGCCGCCGCCTGATCGGCATTCACATCGACCGCAAAATGCTGGGAAGCGGGGTCGTAGGAAACGTCCAGCACTTGGCCGGCAACGCTGGCCTTGAGCGGCGATGGGCAGCATCCGTGAAGGCGTATGCCTTTTTCGCCTTGGGCGAAGAGCACGTCCACGGTGAGTTTTTTCGGCTCCTGTTGCAAGGACGCGATGCGCTGTTTGCCGCTGGAGACGAACTTTCCGGCGTCGCCGAAGAGGGCGATGCCGCTGATTCCCGGCTGGGCGACGACGTAATAATCGAAGCCGTCCTCGTCGAGGGGGGCGCTGAACGTCGCGTCGGGATCGACGCGATACGCTTGCTGATTGAAAAAGTCGTAGACGTACGCGGTCCCCTTGACGCCGATGGCCCGCATCGAGAACGCGGCATCGTGAACGTCGGACGGGTCGGCGGGAGCGGGCTGCTCCTTGGCTTTCAGGTTTTCCGGCGGCGCGTCCATGCTTCTCCCGCGCACTGTGGGGATGCGGTACGCCAGGACATATTCGGTTCTCAGCCCGCCATGGTCGGTGTAGGTGCTTGCGACAAGAGCCCGAGATTCACCCTGGGCCTCGGCGATATATGCGGAATCCAGGGGCACGATGGGGGCGTCAGGCTTGACGATGACGCCGTCGGCGCGGACGGCCTTGAGAATGTTTTCCTTGTCTTCCGTGCCGATCTCGTCGCCGATGCCCACCATTCCGCCGGACAAATCTGAAAGGAGGACGTTCGCCGTCTCGGAGCTGAAAAAAGCGTCGGTCCAGGGCCAGATTCCCATTGCCGACGCCAGGCGCGAGCCGTAAAGAAAATCGTGCCAATGGTCGCGGCTAAGGCGATCCTGACTCGTCCGGATCGTGGTGAGGTTTGAATAACGGCTTCCCTGGAGAAAGTGGGATGGAAACGGCATGCAATATTGCATGGTCATGCCGTCATCACGGCAGGCGGTGGCCATGCCGGTGAGGAATTCGTCGCCGGCATCGACGGTGGCGGCCAATTGCGGGGAATGCAGATAGATCTCGCTGAGCCAATCCTGTTCGTAGGCGAACGCTCCGGCGCCGTGGATGTATCCGATGATATCGCGCCAATAGCGCGGGTCGGTGGCGGCGAGCCCGGCGATTTGATAACTCTGGTGATAGGGGCTGGCCGGATCGATCCATCGGTTGTGGGTCATAATCGGCAAGCCGAGCTTTCGCTGAAACGCCTCCAGGCCTTGCGGGAAAACGCCGGGATGCGCGCGGTATTGCATCAATCCGCCGTAGCGGTTCCATTCGCCCGGCGGCAATGCGGGGTTCTTTGTATTGCCGGGCCTTCCATCGGGGCCGGTGAACGATTTGTAATACCACCAACTGTCCAACTGCACGTATTTGACGGGGATGCTTTTCTCGCGGAATTCTTGGGCTAATGCCAACAGCGTCCCGCCGTACCCGAGCTTGGGATCGAAGTTGTAGTAGTAATACGTTCCGGCGTCGGTCCAATATCCCAGGTATTTCAGGCCGATGTCGCAGTCGTTCGCCGGGCGTGTCTTGCCCTGCAAATCGGTCAGGGTTCGACCGAACAGGTCCCAGGTGCGGTTGATCCCCTTGCCAAAGGCGACAAGTGTTTGTTGCGTGAATCCGGCCGGGATGTTCCTCACGGTATCGCGCAGTTCGCCGACGATATGGGTCCGGGCGTCCCCGCCGATGCTCTGAATCAGAAAATGCGAGGCCGGCGAGATGATGAACGTGTCCGCATCGTCGTCGAAGATCATCCACGGCGACCCGCTGTCGACCGGCTCGAACGCCACCGGCGAATGGGATTTTTGACGAAAGCTCATGACGTGAAAATTCTTCGGCAACCGGTCGAAATCGGGAAAGGCCAGAAGCGGCTTGGGCGCGGCGGCTTCATAGGTCAGCGAGAACATCGCCAGCGATTTGTTTTGATACGAGCGAATTTTTTCCGTCAGCGGGATGCCGTGGCTTTGTAGATGTATGGTGGCATCGACGTATTCGCCGACGGCGTCGGCGCCTTCGACGCCCTTATCGCTTGAACCCGTCCAGCCGCAACCGAGCGTCCAGTCGGGATTGCCGGGTCCGGCGATGACGTAATTGCCGGTTTCGGCGCCATTCGCGGCCGCGGCCAACAGCGTCAAACCCAGGATCATTCCGAGTCGAACAAACACATGCCGCACCATTGCAACCTCCCGGACAATTCCACCGGAATCCATGATACGGAGGCCGCGGGAGATTCACCATGCCCGTTGAAGTCACGGCGGTTTGCTCGTATTGTCAATCGAACCAACGAAGGAAGGCAAGGAATTTCAATGGCAAATCCGATTTCAGATGCGGCTCTGGACGTGATCTTCCGGCAGGCCCGCACGCATTCGGCATGGCTGGCCAAGCCGGTCGGCGACGATCTGCTAAGGGCGGTGTACGACCTGGCGAAGCTGGGGCCGACGTCGGCGAACACCATGCCGATGCGGATCGTGTTCGTCAAATCGCCGGCTGCGAAGCAGCGGCTCAAGCCCGCGCTGCAAGGGGGAAACGTGGAGAAAACCATGGCGGCGCCGGTGACGGCGATTTTCGCGGACGATCTGCGGTTCTACGAATACATTCCACGGCTGTTTCCAGCGGCGCCGGCCTTCCGGGATCTTTTCACGGGCCCGGAGAACGCCGAGCGCGCCAAAATCCACGCCTTCCGCAACGCGACGCTGCAAGCGGCGTATTTCATCATTGCCGCCAGGGCATTGGGCCTGGATTGCGGGCCGATGTCGGGCTTCGACAACGCCAAGGTCGATGCCGAGTTCTTCCCGGATGGGCGATTCAAATCCAATTTTATTATGAACCTCGGGTACGGCGATGCCGAGAAGCTGCATCCGCGTCTTCCACGCCTGGAGTTTGACGAGGCTTGCAAGATCGTGTGAAGGCAACTTCAATTATCAATTATCCATTATCAATTCATGGTTGCGTTGTCGGCGGATTTTCCTTCCACGGCGCCCATCCGTCGTCGCCTTTGAGGAAATTCTCCTTCGAGAATGGTTCGGCTTCGGATTGCGTGAGCTGTTTTGACCAATCGACGCGCGCGTCGCCGGCGGCGCCGGGGCCGGTGCTGGCGTATTCCGCGTAGAAGGCATGCATGTCGTTGTCCGTGGGCCGCCACTTGAGCCAGCCGGCGGGCTGGATTTGCGGGCCGAGTTGGCAATGCAAATAGACCACGCGCGCGTACGGCCGCCACGGCCGGCCCAGATAAACGGAGCCATCGGGTACTCCGTCGGCGGCAGTGAGCTTGCAATCGACCAGCACGTATCCGGTGGTCTGCTTTTCATCGGTGCGGGATTGAGCCGTCAAATATCCCTTGCCCGTGCTCTGAATCTCGCATTGGTCGAATACCGCCGTCGCGTTGCCGAAGATGAAATCCACGTCGCCGCGGATGAGACATTTGTAGTAATACTGCCGTCCGGAATTGGCGTAGAGAGTGTCCTGATTGGCCAGAAAGCGGCAATTGCGGAAGACGGCGCGATCGGAATCGACGCCGAGTGCAACGGCCTGCCCGACGGCCTTGCGCGGAGCGGAGGGGTTTTCAAACGTAATGTTGTCGGCGGCGAATCCCTTGGCGCGGACCGTAATGCTGAACGATCCGAAAGTGCCGAGTTCCTTGCCGTCCGGATTTTTCTTCCGGGCGTAATCGTCAAAAGTGAGCACCGTTCGCTCGGCGTCCTGGCCGACGAGGTGGATGAAGGGTTGGGTGACGTGAATCTTCTCGTGATAGGTTCCGGGCTTGACGTAAACGATCCTGGGCTGGGAGTTGTCGTTGGGAATCGAATCCACGGCTTGCTGAACAGTTTTGAAATCGCCGGTTCCATCGGCGGCAACGATGATATCGGCGGTTACGCCATTGATCGTTCCGCCGGCTCCCAGCGCGGTTTCCACGTGCAAGAGCAGCCCAAACAAGATCAGACCCGCGATGCGGTGGCTCATGGCATGCATCATAGTCGATCCACCATGGAGTTGCCGTTCAACCGGGGCCCGGCGGCGGCATGCCATCGGGCGGACCATTGGGCGGACGATCGTCCGGACCTGGCCCGCCAGGTCCACCCGGGCCCATGGGCGGCCCGCGCCAACGGTCCGGACCGCCCTCGCCGGGCGGGGGCGGCGGCAACATCCGGCTGCGAACGCTCTGGAATCGCTCGGCCCATCTCTGGTATTGCGCCGAAGTCAGAACGCCTTTCATCTGCTGATCGAGCTTGTCGTATTCCGATTTCAACTCCGGACCCATCTTCTGGCGGATCGCGTGCAGGGCGTCCTGCCGATCTTTGTAAATCTGGCGCACCTGTTTCACCTGATCGTCGCTCAGCAGCAGTTCATCGCGCAGGCGATCCACCAGGTCATTCACGGGCGGCTCCGGAGCCATCTCCATTGACATCGGCGGCGGCCGGTGAAGGAGCAGGGCAAGGCCCGAGCCGGCTGCGCCGCCGCAAAGGAATATCACCGCCGCCAGCATCAGCGCCTTGATCGCGCGGCAGCAATGGCATCGGGGCGTCAATCCGGAATCGGAAGTGGGTGGGTTGGTTTGAGTCATGGCATCTGCACCTGTGCCGCGTTGAACAGCGGCGTAATGGAATCGGCGGTTGTGGATTTGCCGGTGGAACGCAGCGCCAGGGAGAGGATGGCGCAGGCGGCGAGCGCGGAGACCGCCGCCGACCATGCCAACGGCGTCAGCCGCCATTGCGGCTCGGCGCGAGCGGCGCGCACGATCGCGCCGATATCGACGTTGGTTCGCGGCGGCGTTTCCGCCCTGGCGCGGTGGGCGAGGGCTTCGACTGCTTCAAGTGGTTCCATGGCTGATCCCGGTTAACAATTCCGTCATTTGGTTTTGTTCGATGATCCGTTTCAGGCGTTTTCGCGCGCGGTAGGCGCGCATCTTGACGAGCGTTTCGTTCCAGCCGGCGTGTCGCGCGATTTCCTTCATGCTGCAATCCTCGAAATACATCAACGTCAACACCAGCCGGTCGGCCGACGGCAATTGCGCCAGAAGGCGGTGGAGCGTTTCGGCCGCGGCGGCGGGGTCGGTCTGATCGGTCGCGCTGGCGGCGGCCGGATTAAATTCGCCCAGCGGCTGCATCCGGCGGCGGCGCGCCTGGGTCTTCCAGAATTGATAGCCGACGCGCGTCGCGAGGCGAAAAACCCAGTGCTCGAACGGCGCTCTGTGGGGCCGAAAACGCGGCAACGACAGATACACCTGAACGAATACTTCGTGAACCAACTCGGCCTGCGTGCCGCGGTCGCGCGTGAAACGCCACATCAGACGTGCGACGCGCGGCTCGTGCCGCTTGAAAAGCTCCGCGCAAGCCTGGTTGTCTCCGGCCAGAATTTGCCGGCATTGACGCAAATCCAATTCGTCCGATTCATCTCCGCTGGCCGAGAGGCTTGGGATATCCGCTGGGGCCACTGGCTCATCTTCCATCGCTCGGGGTTGGGAGACAATGGTCATCGGCTCACGAGCGTGCTTATTGTCCCGGTGGCGGCGGTGGGCCGTCATCACCGCCTGGGGGCGGCGGAGGCGGGCCACCATCATCGCCCGGTGGAGGCGGAGGCGGAGGGCGGCGATGTCCATCGGGCCGGCTCGTGGGGCCGGGGCCGTCTGGCGGCGGCGGCGGCGGGCCGAAGAAATCATCGTCCGGCGGAGGCGGTGGCGGTGGACGATGGCCATCGGGCCGGCTTGTGGGGCCGGGACCGGGGCCGGCGCCGTCGTCTGGTCCGGGTTGGCCACATCCTGGCCGATCTCCGGGAGGAGGCGCTTTCCCCGGCTGGGCTTGCGACCACGCCGCCCATGTTCCCATCAGCAGACATCCCATTGCCGCTGCCACGATTCGCTGTTTCATAATCCGTTACCTCCATCCGTACATTGGCGCGATGTGGCCGGAGGTAACAGGCGCTTTCCGTACGGAACCCTTCTCCATCAATTCGACCAATCATGTCGCAAAAGCGGGGCGATTTTTCTGATTTCGCGTCTAAAATGTCCCACTCGCGCCAAAAATGTCCCATTACCCCCCCCGGAGCTTGGGAATTTATCGCTCATTCAGCCTCACCGTTCTCCCCTCGTCCGGTGAAAATGTTATTCGACGATTTGTCTCAGCGGAGTCGGGATTGCTGGATTGGCCTCACTTTCGTCGT
>JBEKKC010000025.1:0-40224 GCA_050010915.1 Tepidisphaeraceae bacterium
CAGAAAATGCTGGTAATCCTGCTGGCTGCGCATGAGCACGACCACGTCGCGGTAACGCATCCCGCCGGCGACGAGCATGCGAATCCATCGGGCGACGGCGTCCACCTCGGCCTGGTAATCCGGGGCCTCGACGAGTTGGATGGTACGGTCGTCAGGCTCGTCGGGGCCCTTGGCCCCAAGTCCCGGCGACGGGAAAAAGAGGCGCTCGAGCATTGCCAGCCGCCGGCCCTTGAACCTTCGCGGCTGCTTCAGCAGCGCCGGCTCCAGCACTTCCACCCCTTCCTCCTGGAGCGTGAACCACAATTTTCGATACGCCTGCTCGCAACGATGGAACGGGCTCATCTCGTCGGGAACGTGGTGCGGATTGGCGATACACGGACTGCCCGGATCGAGCATCAGCGTGATGGACGCGGATTTGCAGACTTTGCCGAGGGCCGCGATCACTTTCCGCTCGGAGCCGGTGAAATCGTAGAACGAATCGATGAAAACCTCGGCCTGGGGCAACGACCGGCATCGGCCGATGGCCGCCAGCGCTTCAGCCAGCCGGCGATTGGGATCGATCCGATCCTGACCGAGAAATTTCACGTAATGCGAATAGATCAGGGCCAGGTCGTGAATCTTGGCGTGCAGGGCGGGGCTGGCGGCGGTGTCGGTCAGTTGCCGCTCGATGCCGACGGCTTCCTGGCCGGCGCGTTCCAGTTCGGCGAAGGTCGCATCGAGTTCTGCGGCGACGCCGGGGTGATGGGCGACCGACCGGAAGAAGCGAAGCTGCTCGTGCAATCGGCGAAGGAGATGGCCGAGGATCATCCGCCGGCCGCGATCGGTAATTTCCGGCAACGCCGCGCCGCCGCATTCGGCCAGGATTTCGCTTCCCAAGTCCTCGAAGGAAAGGACGCGGGCGCGGAAATATCCTCCCAATCCGCTGCCGCAAGCCAAGGCGCGCTCGGCGACGAACGTGGCCTGACGCGGAAGGATCCAATAGATGGGCGCGCCCAGCGGCTGCCGGCGAATCGACTGAACGATCCGCTCAAAACACCACGCCGTCTTGCCCGTGCCGGCCCGACCAATGACGAATCGCACCGCCATGTGTGGCAAACAATAGCCTAACAGGCGTCATTTGTCATTTGTCATTGGTCATTTGTTACGGAAACGCGGCGATGATTGTGACCAGCAACATGACGATCCCCACGGCCAGCTTCATCATCACGCCGACGAAGCGGCCCTTGGCCGCCGCCCATCCGACATCAAGCGAATGCGCGGCTTCGCCGCCGCCGAGGAATTCGAATCCGGCCGCGCCGACGAAACTTCCCAGACAAACCCCCACGATGGTGAGCACCAGCGGAAACACGAAGCTGCCGACAATCCCGCCGACGATCCCGCCGAGCAGTGCGCCGATCGCCGCTCTTCGTTCGCCGCCGGCTTTCCTGGCGGCCGCGCCGCCGGCGGTCATCTCCAATATTTCAGCGGCCAGGCTCAGGATGAACAACGCCGCCAGGGATTTGAATCCCAGGTGCCGCTCGTGCGTCAACAGCGCATAAATCGCCGCCGCCCCGGTCATTACCCATAGGCCCGGCAACGTGACCACGACAAGCGCCAAAGCGCACAGGGAGATCACAATCAGCAGAACGTAGTAAAGCCAGATCATTTTTGTCCAATGGAGAGAAATTGGCGGCCGTCATCCATCAGGTAACGATCATCCTCGATAATTGCCAAATCATCCATGCAATGGCGGCCAGGATCGCCAAGATCAGGAATCGCCGAAGAAATCGCAGCATCCGCCGCCAGCGGAGTTGGTGGGCGATGGATCCCACGTCGCCCACGGTCAAATCCTCCGGCGGCGTCAGCGTGGCATAGACTCGCACCAGTTCCGCGACGCGGGCGTCGAACGTGTCGCCGGCGATCGCCGTCAGGGCACGATTGGCGGCGATGTGGTGGTTTGCGGCCGCCCCGGTGGAACAATCCATCGCCACGGCCGTTTGCCTCGGATCCAGATGTTCGCCGCGAAAGAGCAGGAACGCCTCGCGCTGCTGAGCCGGAAGCAGGCGCAGGGCTTTGACGAACGCGACGTGCTCCGGAGGGGGATTCGATAGCGTCAGCACCAGGCAATCCTCGCTTGGATCGGGGGTTTTGCCGGCTATTTCCCGTGTCGTGAGAACGGTGTGATGGAGGAACCATCCCGTCGCCTCGGCCGCATTGCTCCACCAGGGCAAGGCGCGCAGGCTTTGCCCCACCACGGTTTTCACCACCGCCTTCCCATCGGCCTCGCGCCCGCAGAGCGCCATGGCGATCCGGCAGACGCGCGGATAATTTGCGCGCAGAACCGTTTCGACCGCGTCGCGGTGCATCTTGCGCGCCCGCGGCAGGGCGTCGTCAACGACATTTGAATCGACGTTGCTCGTGCCGACAGTGTGCGCGACGAAACGCGGAAATGGAAGCCGCTGGAGCAGGAACCGGCCCAGCTTCAATAAGGCTTCGGCTCGACTGAAATGGGCCTGTGCGTATCGGGGCCGCAGGAACAGAGCCTATTGCTGTTCCGCCAGGTTCAGATCGCGCAACCAAATGTTTCGGAAACGCACCGGATCGCTGTGGTGGTTCTGTAATTGGATGAAGACCGCCGGGTCATGCTGCTGGTAAAACGGCTTTGCCTTGTAGGCCACGCCGTCCCCAATACCCTCCGTGCGGCCAATGAACTCCTTGCGATGCTGCACGACCACGCCGTTGTAAATCACGGTCACGCAGGCTTTCTGGGTCAGTTCGCCCTTGTCGTTCCAACGCGGGGATTCCCAGATGATGTCGTACGTCTGCCACTGGCCAGGCGGTTTGCTGGGGTTGACCAGGGGCGGCATCTGCCCGTACAGCGCCCCGGCCAGGCCGTCGGGGTAGGTCTTGTCGCGGTAGGAATCGAGCACTTGGATCTCGTACATATCGTTGATGAGAATTCCGCTATTGCCGCGGGCCTGCCCGTGACCCGTGGGTGGATCGGGCGTGGCCCATTCCACGTGCAGTTGGAAATCAGACCACCTGCCCCGGGTGCGGATGTCGTTGCCATTCGGCGGGGCTACCTCCACATAGCCATCCTGAACCTTCCAGGAAGCGTCCTGGCCCTTCCAATTCGGATTCTGTTCCGGGCTGCCTTCCCATTTTGAAAGATCTTTGCCGTCAAATAGGACCTCCGCGTCCGACGGCGGCCCAGCGCCCAGACTGAAGCTGGCCCCGGGCGTGACGACCGGCGGTTGCGGGCGGTTTGGGTCATGCTGGTGCCACCTGCCGCCCGGAAGCATCGGCGTGTCCGTGAAACCTTCGATGCGCTCTCCCGGAGCGTCGGCGGTTTGAGCGGGACAGTGACAGGCGATCATGGCCAGGACGGCCAGAAACCAGAGCACACGGGCATGAATGTTCATGTCAATTGGAAGAAATAATTTGGATATCATTTGGCGGCAGCTTATCCGGCTCGTGACGAATTGCCATGGGTAAGCCGATGATCCAGGAAGACGCGTTGCTTGCGCAGCTCGCGGGAATCGCCCAGGGTTTGGATTTCCTGCAATGAGGCCAGGCGAACGGTGGGGCAGACCTTCAACTCGCCGCGGAGCTTTTCGGAGATCGCTTCATGAGCGCCGGCGGGGTCGCCGCGCCAGGCGACGATGATTTCCAACTCGTCGGAAAGGGCGGTGGGAGCGGTGGCAATCATGACGTAATCGATCAGATCGTCCAATCCCTGAAGGGCGCGCTGCACCGCGGCGGGGTAGACGGTTGTGCCTTTGATTTTCATGGCCTGGTCCTTGCGGCCAAGGATGGGTCCAATGCGCCAAGTCCAAATTCCGCAGGGGCAGCGCTGGCGGGTCAGGAAGGTCATGTCGCCGGTGGCGAATCGAATCAGGGGCATGGCCTCGACGCCGATGGTGGTGGCGACGAGCTGGCCTTTCCGGCCGTCGGGAACGGGGCGGCCGGCATCGTCGAGAATCTCGACGTGCAGCAGTTGGGGATGGAGATGACCGCCCTGGCCGGCCGGGCATTCGCACAGCGATGAGGCCAGTTCGGTGTTCCCGTAGGTGGAGAAAACCTGGGAGTTCCAGGCTTGGGCGATCCGCGACCCGAGCGGCGTGAGGGTCCAGTCCGGGTTTCGGACAGGCTCGCCGATGCAGATGAGTTTGCGAACCGTGGATCGCGTCAGATCGCGGCCCTGCTGATCGGCATAGGCGGCGACGCGCCGGAGAAACGAGGGAACGGAGATGATCGCAGTGGGCTTGAGCCGTTCGATCATGGACAAAAGCATGGCCGGCGAACCGGCGCCGACCCGAACGACGGCCGCCCCCAATTTTCGCAGGCCCTCGAAATACGCCAGGCCGGCCATGAAGCATTTGTCGATGGTGACGGCCAGGATGACCAGATCGCTCGGCAACAGGCCGACGCGCCGGAAGCAGAGAAATTCGTTCTGACCAAGGCGGTCGAGGTCGCCCGGACCGAGGGGATAGAGCGTTGGGACGCCGGTGGTGCCGCTGGTGGTGCAGAGATCGAGGAGTTTTTCGCGCGGGATGCACCAGAACTGGTCGTTGGATTCCGATACCTGTTTTTTGGTGGTGAGGGGAAGTTGCACCAGATCGGCCACGCCGCGGATTTCGGGGAAATCGGCGAGTTGGCGGCGGTAAAACGGCGAGTTTTTGCGGGCGTATGCAACCGTGGCGGCGACGCCGTGATCCAGGATGGCGTCGATCTTTTGGGGATTGAGGTCGGGCTCGATGTCCGGCGAATCGGTCGGAGGCGTCACGGAGGGGATTTTATTGGCGGGCGACGGGGGTCGCAACAGCGCTATCGCAACAGCGGCTATGGAATGTTGAATCGATCTGATAGGTTTAATGAATCCGCGATGAGCCGATTTGGCGCGACAACATGGGTGGCGATTGGGGTTGCAACGGTGGCGACGCTGGTGCTGCCGGACCCGGCGCGCACCTGGGCGGTGATCGGGGTGTGGCTGGTCTATCTGCCGATCTTCGCCTGCGGGTTGTATTTCATCGGCATGAATTTTTTCTGTCGCGCCGAGTGTCGGGGCCGACCGGGGAAGATGAAGGTGGCGCTGACGTTTGACGATGGGCCTGATCCGGCTTCGACGCCGGAGTTGTTGGGGTTGCTTCGGCGCGAAAGAATTTCCGCGACGTTTTTCTGCATTGGGAGGAACGTGGCGGCCCATCCGGAACTGGCGGCGCGGATCGTGGGGGAGGGGCATCTGCTGGGGAATCACAGCTACCGCCATCCGTGGTTCATCAGCGCGCTCTTCGGCCGCTGGCTGGGCCGGGAACTGGAGCGGGGTCAGCGTGCGATCGAAGAAGCGGCGGGAGTGAAGGCGCGATTTTTCCGGCCGCCGAGCGGCATGACTGGGCCGCATTTTTCCGGTGCGCTGCGGCGGGCCGGGTTGACGCTGGTCGGTTGGGACGTTCGGTCGTTCGACACGTTGGGATCGACGCGGCGGGTGATCGAGCGGGTGGTTGGCAAGACGCGGGATGGAAGCATTATTCTGTTGCATGATGGGGGTGTTCCCGCCCAACGGGTGTTGGAGATCGTGAGCGCCGCGGTGCGGGAACTGCGGCTGCGCGGGTTTGAGTTTGACCGCGTGGATCGGATGCTGGAATCTGCCGGCGATATCCAACCGGCGGCGGCGTCCGGTTAATCCGCGGGAAAATCGACCGCTCCGATCGGCAGGGCCCCGGTCCGATACAGTTCCAGCACGCGATGAATGTCCACGTCCTGGCGGCGGTCGGCGTCGTTCACGGGGACCACCGATCGGACGGCCTGGCGCAGTTCGCGGCTGCGGCGGTGGCAACGTTCGCCGTTGCGGAGATCGACCGCCTGGCACACCGCGAGTTGAACGATCGACAACACGGTTTCGGTCAACTCCATGATCCGCAGCGCATCGCGCGAGGCGATCGTGCCCATGCTTACCTTGTCCTGGTTGTGGGATTCGGTGCTGCGGCTGAAGACGCTGGCGGGCATGGTCAGCTTAAGCGCCTCGGCGGCCAGCGCCGAGGTGGAAATCTGCATCGCCTTGAAGCCATGATGGCTGGCCTGTTCCTCGCTGGCATGGGCGACCAGATCGGCCGCCAGTCCGTTGCTCAGGTCGGGGTTGCACAGAATGGCCATTTGGCGGTCGGCAAGGTCGGCGACGTTGGCGACGGCGATCTTGAGCATGTCCATGGCCATGCACACGTGTCCGCCGTAGAAGTTGCCGCCGTGCAGGACGTCTCCGGTATCCGGGTCGAACAAGGGGTTGTCGTTGGAGCTGTTGATTTCGGTTTCGAGCATGTCCCGGACGAAGGGGAGCGAATCCAGCAGGACCCCGATGACGTGCGGTGCGCAGCGGATGGAATACCGGTCCTGGATGCGGCCGTTGCGTTTGGATTCCCTGGGGGCGTAGGCGATGTCTTCGGCGATCCAGCGGGCGCAGACGAGTTGGCCGGCGTGCGGCTTGGCGAGGAACAACCGCGGATCGAAATGATGGCGATTGCCGCGAAGCACGTCGCTGGCCATGGCGGTGATGGCGGCCGCCCAGCGCGCCGCGCGGCGGGCGCGTTCGTACGCCAGGCACGCCAGACCTGTCATGACGCTGGTTCCGTTCATCAGAGCCAGGCTTTCCTTGGGCCGAAGTTGGATCGGTTTGATTCCCGCGGCGTCGAGGGCGGCGGCGGCGGGCATCACGCGGTTGTCGAAAGACACCTCGCGCTCGCCCATGAGGACCGCGGCGATATACGAAAGGGGCGTGAGATCGCCGCTGGCGCCGACGGAACCTTCGCAAGGGATTCGCGGAAGAATGCGGAGGTTGAGCAACTGGCAGATTCGTTCCAGAAGCAAAGGCCGGACGGCGGAGCGGCCCAGGGCCAGGCTTGCCAGGCGGACGACCATGACGGCGGCAGCCTGGGTCTCGTCGAGGATTTGGCCGGTGCCGCAGCCGTGGAAGCGCACGAGGTTGGCGGCCATCTTGGCGGACAGCGACGGGGGGACGTGGGTTTCGCAGGTGGCGCCGAACCCGGTGGTGACTCCGTAAACGGCCGTGCCGTTTTCGATGAGCTGATCGAGCAGGGCGACGCTTCGCTCGAGCATTTTGCGGAAGGCGGGGGAATGATCGAGTTCAATCCGCGCCGAGCCGGTGGCGACCGCCAGCACGTCTTCGATTCGCAGCCGGGCCGTGCCGATGGTGACAACTGCGGAGGCTTCGCCTTCCGGCGGGGCGGCATGAGCCACGGATGTTCTCTTTGTTTTGATGTTGTGAATGTTGGCCTCTAGCAACCTTCGGGATCATAATTCGAGGGGTCATTTAATGCCAGTGACATTGCGATCATCGAGAAGAGAAGCCGCGTTTCCCCCTCCCCTTGTACTCAGGGGGAGGGTTGGGGTGGGGGTTGAACGTCGATTGGCCCACGAAACCCCCACCCTGACCCTCCCCCTGAGTACAAGGGGAGGGGGGAAGAGGGCTTGTCGAATGTGTCACGCACCCAGAAGCGAAGCGGCCAGGCGGCCGGCGGCGTGGCCCGTCGCCAGGCAGATGCCGCTGGCGCGGATGGAGGCCATGGCCGCCGAGGTGGCGGAGAGGCAAGCGCCGGCGGCGAGCAAATTCTCAATAGCAGCGCTTTGCAGGGCGGCGTTGGGAATGTCGTAGTGCTGGCCGACGGGGGGATAGGCATACGTCGGGCCTTGGGACACGTCCCAGCGTTCCAGCGGCCACCAGGCATGGACGGCGTCGGGGCCAAGCTGGCGGGCCAGCAAAACGTGATGCTCATCCACGACGAACCTGCCGCGGAGGCGCAGGCCGTCGCGCGGCAGAATCCGGGGCGACTTTTCCACGATCCGCGCGTTGGCCAGGGCGGGGATCGTCCGTTTCATATGTTGGACGACCTCGTTCAGAAACGACTCGGCATCGGCGTTGGACAGTTCGCGCGGATCGACGGCGAGCTTGCAGATTCCCTCGCCTGCCGCGGGACCGGGATAAAAGACGGCAAACCGCGCCACGCGAGGGAGCAGGCCCTTATCCACCGCCTGCGCCAAGGCGTAGGGGATTTGCAGGCGGAGGAGTTCGCCGTCGCCGTCGATGCCGGATAGCCGGGCGGCGAACCCGCCCAGGATGCGTCCGGAACTGTCGTCCAGGGGAAGAACGGCGTCTTCGCCGGCTAACTTCAACACCGCGCCGCCCCCGGTGCAGTCGATGAGGATTTTCACGTCGATCCACTGCGATTTGAGGTCTTGGGTCTGCAATTGAATAGCCGTGATCCGATTTCCCTGCCGGCGGACCGCGGCGATTCGGCAGCCGAGGCGCAGTTCCGCGTTGGATTCGGCGCAGATTTGGGCCAGGGCGGATTCCCAGGCCGGGGCGGGGAATTCCAAGACCCATGCCTTGCCCATTTGCCGCGGCAGGACGCGAGTCGGCTCCATGGTCAACATTCGCCGAACCATGTCGCGCTGGGCGGAGGCGTTCAGAGTGTCCAGCGGGTCCTTCGGGGCCGAGGAATAAAGTCCGCACATGCAGCGGTGCATGGCGGCCGTGACGGAGCCGCCGAGGCGAACAGAACCGTCGATCAGGAGGACGTTGGCCGCGCCGCCGGTCGCCGCCGCGGCGCAAACGCCAGCCGGGCCGGCACCGATGATGGCGATGTCGTAGTCTTTTCTAGTAACCCGGCTCGTTGGGGTCATAGCTGATATCGACGACGCTGTAGCCGGATGTGTAGGCACTGTCGTTGCCGAAGGTGATGATTCCTACGCCCTTGTAGTGGGCGGCACGGCGGAGGTCGTCACCGCCGCCGTAATGGAAGGGAATAAACGCCTTGCCGGTTTGGTACGGGTTGCTAAAGAAAGTGGGCTGGCCGATGTCGCGAAACACCTGATCGAGTTCCTCGCCCATTTTGACCTTGGCGAAGATGCAATCCGGCGGAATCGGCCGGGTGGCGGCGGATGGGGCGACGGCGTTGCTGTTGTCAGCCTGGGTCGTACTGCTTCCACTGGAACCGCAGCCGGCGATGAACCAGAGGGCAGCGACGATCCCGAGTGAACTTAAGAAGAGATGTCTCATGCGGGTCTCCTTTCCCAAATGTGATGGGCACCTATATATCAGCGTGGCAAGGCGCAGGCAATAGCCGAATGGGGTCGGTTGTGCCGGGTGGGTTGCCGATGGGTGAGGCTGGATTTTTCGGGTTAATAGACATCATAAAACTACGGTTGAAGAATTGGCCTTGGGGCGCCGTCTACGAAACCCCTGTTTTCGACAGCGCCGCGGGGGGTTTTGTCTACGTTGACGGGAGCACCCACTTGAAAAAGCATCGGCCGGCCATTTTGTCGCTGTTTGGCATGGGTGCATTCGGGCCGGGATAACGGACTTTGGATCGACAGCAGAAAAAACATCTCCCTCTACATCTATAGCCGAGACGTGAAAGTTTTGGCAATTATATACTTGACTCATCGAGGCTTTATCCGTATAATACCGGCATGAACACCGAAATACATGGCCCGCGATCACTACTGGAAGCCGTCCGGTATTACTCTGATCTTGACGTTTGCCACGCCTACATGGCCAAGCTGAAATGGCCGACCGGCATCGTGATTTGCCCGAAATGCCGATCCGCGAACGTCGGTTTCATCCAAAGCCGCCGCATGTATCAGTGCAAAGCGTCGGATTGCCGCAAGCAGTTTTCCGTCAAAGTCGGCACGATCTTTGAGGATAGCCCGCTCGGACTCGACAAGTGGTTCGTCGCGGTCTGGTGTATCACAAACGCGAAGAACGGCATCAGTTCATGCGAATTGGCGCGGGCCTTGAAAGTCACTCAGAAAAGCGCTTGGTTCATGCTCCATCGCGTTCGGCTTGCGATGAAAACCAAGACGTTCGCCAAAATGGGACGCAGCGGCGTTCCCGTGGAAGCGGACGAGACTTTCATCGGTGGACTCGCCAAGTTCATGCACGCAAAGCGACGGGTGGAGAAAATCACTGGTGGAGGTCAAGTCGGAAAGGCCGTCGTCATGGGCCTACTTGAGCGCCATTGCGGCCAAAAGCACAGCACCGTTAAGGCGATGGTTCTCGACCGGCATCCAACCGCAAGCGACATTAGGGAAGTGATTCACAAGCACGTTGCATTGGGAAGCCACGTATTCACAGACGACAACGGCGCGTATCGCGGTTTGGAAACCGACTTTGAGCATCAGCTTATCAACCATGCCGAGCGATATGTCGATGGAATGATTCACACAAACGGCATCGAGAATTTCTGGTCGCTTCTAAAGCGGGCGTTAAAAGGGACATATATTCGTCCGTCCCCCCAGCACCTTTTCCGCTATCTGGACGAGCAAATTCTTCGTTTCGATGAGCGCGAAAGAAACGATGCGGGCCGCTTCCATTTCGTGATGCCGAACGTCATTGGACGGCGGATCATGTACAAGGAATTGATCGGCGCATCGGAAAGCGATCCCAGAAACGATGCCGCGGGAAAGGAAAATCTACCTGCCTGAAATCACGGGACGGAAGGAAATCCATGACTCCTGAACGAGTAGCCGCCGTTGTGCGCGTCATCGAGATATTCAAGAGACACATGCGGCCAGCCCAAAAGGTCGTTTATCTCGCGGAAGCATCCGGCCCAGTTCAAGGCCGGACGATTGCACACCTTAAATCACTCACTTACACCGTGGGAATGGGGGGCGAATCAGAAACTCTCAATTTTCAGGAAATGATCGCGGTCTTTGATTACATCTTTTACGTCCTAGAGACTTCCGCCGAAGCCGTAAGAACCGGAGTAATTTCTGCCAAGCCGTTTCCTCTCGACCATAATCCAGATGAAAGGAAGATTTTGGCAATTCTTCCGCGCATTCGTCTGACGTATTCGCAGCCGTCTTGATAGCCGGCCACCAAAGCCGCGCCGGCGCAACTGGGAAATCACTGTCCATAGCCTTTATATCCCACGGAAGTAGAATGTTTCGATCCGGCGAGCGCCGTTATGGTGACTACGCCCGCCGGAATTAAGGAGATTCGTCATGGCAGTGATCCAACCGTCATCGGACCCCCGCGCGACCGCCTTAGCCATTGCGTGGGAAATTGCCAGTGTTGCAGCATTTGATGGCAGCGAAAAATCCGCTAAGAACCGTGCCGCCCTCGTCGGCGAATTGGCGAAGGCGATTTTGGACGCGATCCAGCCGACTTGCGGTTGATAACTCGCAAAAGTCTAGCACATTCCGCTTTCACGGCTTGACGCGCATCGGGATATCCAAGGTCAATCGCGCGCAAGAGAAAGTCCAATTCGTATGGTTTCATCTCAATCCTTCGGTAAAATGATTTTATTGGTGGAATACGAAGGAAGCACAAATGCTTAAAAACGAGATCATTGCTGGCTTGCTCGGAATCTTATCGGTCGGGATCGCATCGGCGCAAATGACACCCGAAGAAGCGATGCAGAAATTGCAGGAACGTCAGGCCGCTGCTACCCAGCCAGACGATTTACAATCCGAAATCCACACGCTCAAATCGGTTATTGCCGACCAGGCAAAACAGATTGACGCACTGAAAGCCGAAATAGTGTCCCTTAAACAAACAATATCACTCGCGGAACGACCGCAAGCGGTGGCCCCGAACGGAGCGGCCTCGATTGCGTTTGACGTCCAGCCGAAGTCCACATTTGAAAGCCGCGCCCGTGCGGCACACGCCACAGTTTCTTTCACTGAGGGATGCAAAGAAATCGACGCCAAGATTGACGCTTTTGCCTCACAGCATCATATTGAAGCGCAAATTGCTGCATCCCTGCATGAGGGCGTTCCGAAAGTCGGCATGACCGAAGATGAGGTCAGGCTTATCGCTCAACTGACGCCACAAGTTGAAACCGTTAATGGGAACATCTATCAAGCGCTGGGTTTCGGAACGTCGGGAATTAGTCCGATGGGCTGGGTAATTACGATTGTGCATGGGCAGATAACGGAAATCGACAAGCCCACTCCCTGAGACCATGATATAATGCTCGTATGCCCACCAAACCCCGCCAAGCCAAATCATCTTCACCCAAACGAAGCGCCATACCAGATTTCGCCGAGAGCGATGCTGACTTTTCGGAAATTCCCGAATTCGATAGGGCAATGCGCGGACTTATCGGCGTTGCAAAAAACGAGTTGAATGCGGAATTAACGAAAGAGCGAAAACGGAAGAAACATCGGCGCTAAATTGATCCGTCTGGCACGGCCGAGTGGTCCGCAAACCATTGTTGGGCGCGTCTTTTTCTGTCCTCTATGAATCGCGGATGGTCTAATACCTCAAGTATTTTTTTTGATGGAACAACGAGTGCAATTCCAGTTCTAATCGCCGCGCTTTCCGTCGTTGTCACGTCCTCGTCAATATCCGGGAAAACGTCACTAGGCTTGGTGTCGTAATGGCCATGGATCATACCTAGCAAGAAAAATCTCGGAGGATTAATGCCACTGAATTCCGGTGGAGGCTCTCCGGATTCCTGTAACGCCTTTTTTAGTTCGTAATCCTGCCGTAAATCTCCCAGTTGAACGAATACTGGCGATCCGCTAAGGCCGCCGATAGATCGAGCTTCAATCAGATAGGCTTCCGCCAGACCAAAACACGTCTTGACTGGTTCTTCTGGTTTGGCGGCAATGTTGCCCGTCCTCAGAATCGGCAGATTCCTTTTGGAGCCGGAATGCTCGGTAAAAAGCCCCACGATAAACACATTGTCACCGATACCGAATCGCTCCCCATGTTCCTTTTCGTCGATGTTGCCCCTTCCCAAACACAAAACATGTCCTCTTTCGGGGTACTCTATCGACAAAACAGCAACGTCGACATTTTCGTCCTTCGGGTGTGTAATCCATTCATCGCATGGCGATTCAATGTCCATGGTGGTTTGACCAACGCAATTGATTCGTAGGATCACCTTTTGATTAAAACTGCGCTTGCGGATCGCGTTGATTACATGTTTGGCGGTCACGACATAAGTGGCGCTGGCAAGAGGGCCTTGTCCACCGGGAAGGTCCACGATCGTGAAAAATGCGGTGGCCCCGATCTTGAATTCCTTCGGAGATTCCCAATACCCGACAAAGGCGACGCAATCCCGAACAAGCTCTGGAACCAGCATAAGCGGACTCCGGTCGCCGAAATAATACCGAGGACGGCCAGCAATGCGATTATCCACGCAAAATTTTAGCATTTCATACCCGATGAGTCAAGTATATAAACACCAAGGTTTTGGTAGCGTTTTTGGCTGGTCGCGGGAAAAAATGGGAGAATTTTTGGATCGCGCCTCGGTTCCATTCTTCGGTTTGGAATTAACCTCGTTTCTTCATTTCAAGGCAGAATTTATCACCTCTGCTGTCCAAGCTGCCATGCTGATTTCGAATGAGGATCCCACGTAGTATACGAAAATGGCCGCAGGCGACCCCGCGAAATTTGGCGCGCAATAACCGCCGGTTGCTTCAGTATTTCGCGACAGATCGCGATCGGCGGACAAGAAGGCAAAGGACGCCCACTGCCAGGGCTGACACACTCGCCGGCTCAGGCACGATGGTCGAGATCTCGAATACAGTCCCGTCGCCATTTGCGCCGCCTTCAGAGGTCGTGCCATATATGGCGTTTCCTGAAATGGTCACGCCGCCCCAAGGAAATCCTCCATCAACACTTTGGTTATTGAAATGTGCAAGAACCGTAGATGCTCCGCCGGTGATGGGCATCGAGTAAACCCCGTCAAAAGGTTCGATTTGATTCGCCGTGCCCGCGCCATAGAGGGTGTCGCCGGAAATGACTACTCCGTGGGGGTTAGAAAGAAATGGCGACCCCAGCACTGTGGGCGTTCCTCCCGTGAGCGGCAATGAGAAAACCTCGCCAGTGGTATTGCCGTATTGCCCGTCCGCTGCTGTCGTGCCATATAGGGTGTTACCAGAGACGGTCAAACCGCCATAAGGATCACTTCCATCTGCAGAGTCGAATGATCCGAGTAGAGTGGGCGTGCCACCTGTGATTGGCATCGAAAACACCCCGCCCATGCCGTTTGCGCCGCCACCACCGGTTTCGCCGTAAAGAGTGCTTCCCGAAAGAGTCAGGCCGAAACGAGGAACCGGATCGGTGCTGCTGAATGATGTGAGGATAGTCGGGGTGCCGCCAGAAACTGGAAGGGAGAATATTATACCATCGCCATTCACCCCGCCGTTGCTGGTCACTCCATAAAGCGTAGTGCCGGAAAGCGCCAACCCGCCAAAAGGATCATTTCCGTAGGGGCCGCTAAAGTTAAACGACGCCAGCACGGTTGGCGTGCCACCGGTGATGGGCAATGAGAATACCTCACCAACCACCGACGAGTCGTTCCCAACATAATACGAGCCCGTTTCCCCAAACAGGGTGTTTCCCGAAACGATGAGTCCGGATGTAAGTGTCGCGCTAAACGATGATGCGAGCACCGTGGGCGCTCCACCTGCAACGGGTACTGAAAACACCGTACCCATTCCTTGGCCGCCCCCGGAATATGTCGTGCCATAAAGAGTGCCGCCGGCAAGCGTCAGCGGGAACTGGGGTAATGTCCCCGTGGCGTTACTGAACGATGCCAAAACATTCACCTTGTTAAGGGCCAACGCGGCAGACGGCGCACCCGCAGTCACCAACGTCAACAGAAACCATTCACGTCGCATTTTGACCCTCCCCTGCACCGTTCCGCAAGAGGGTACATGCCCCCATCTACACGAGATTCTTGTCCGTCCACCATTTGGCCGGGATTTCCCATATGCTCCTCTGCCTACGAACGTGGGCGGCCATTTTGCGTACTATACCGAGGTTTGGAGTTTGGGCAAATGTTTTTCTTGGCGCACGGCCGCCTCAAACACTAAGATTTGGAAAACCATCTTCCCTATTTTGACGCTTCCGGCCCTCTCTCGACCACACACGAACAGACGGCCCCCGTCGCCCCAGATATTTCGCATGTTTTGCACGCTCGTCGCTGTCATCCTGATACCGCCGTCGGCAGGCGGAGTTGCCGAATCCGTTGTAGGATCGCCCGGAATCGCTTGCTGAGAAATCCGGGATTAACTGGAAAAGAGGTCTCACGCGGAGGCGCGGAGACGAAACCTCCGCGCCTCCGCGCGAGCTGTTTCTTTGAATTGGGGTGACGATGATGCGGTGGGGGGCGTTGTCAGCGGGGAACGGTGCAGGCGATGGCGGAATTGATGCCGCCGAAGGCGAAACTGTTTTTTAGGAAATGGGTGAATTGCTTGGGAGTGTTTTTCTGGATATGTGCGATGCCGGCGCAGGCGGGGTCGATTTCGGCGAGATTGTGGGTGGGGTAGATTGTTCCAGAGCGCGTCATTTCGATCGTGGCGGCAAGCTCGATGGGGCCGGAGGCGCCGAGGGTGTGGCCCATGTTTCCCTTGAGGCTGCTGACGGGGACGTCGGAGCCGAAGACGGCGTGGATGGCGCGAGCCTCGGCGGCGTCGCCCTGCGGAGTGCCGGTGGCGTGGGCGTTGACGTAGCCGATGTCGGCTGGAGAAAGTGAGGCGCCGTCCAGGGCGGTCTTCATGCAGTGGGTCATTGAAACGTCATCGGACTGGCTGACGTGGATGCCGCTGCTACAGGTGTGATATCCGACGACCTCGGCAAGGATGGTGGCGCCGCGGGCCAGGGCGTGGTCGCGCGATTCCAGGACGACGACGCCCGCGCCTTCGCCGCAAACCAGACCGTCGCGCCGGGCATCGAACGGGCGCGGGGTTTGGGAGGGTGAATCGTTGAATTGAGCGGAGGCGGCGTAGAGGATGTCGAAGGAGCCGACGACCGTTTCGTGCAACTCTTCGGAGCCGCCACAGAGGATAACGTCTTGTCGGCCGAGGCGGATCTGGTCGTAGGCGGCGCCGACGGCCTGGAGGCCCGAAGCGCACGCCGCCGAGGTGGCCGAGACGATGCCTTTGATGCCGAAGAATTGGGCGACGTTCAACGCCACGGTATGGGAGATGCAACGGAAGAATTCGCTGGCGCCGAGCATGACGTATTCGTTCTTGGCCAGAAGGATTTCGTAGGTTTGGGTGATGGCCTGGGGGCTGCCGGTGGTGGAGCCCATGATGCAACCGATGCGTGGGTTTGAGGGAATGGCAGCGGGGTCGATGCCGGCGTGCTGGAGGGCCTGGGTGGCGGCCTGAACGGCGTAGATGCTCATGGGGCTCATGGTGCGGCGCAGGGAGCGCGGGATGGCCTTGGGATCGCGCAGTTCCACCGGACAGGCGACCTGACATCGGAGCCGGCCGAAACGATTCCAGGACGGCGGCATGGCGCGCGTGGCACAGACGCCGGCCTGGAGCGCCCGCATCATCTCCTCCACCGAATAGCCGATGGGGCTGACCACGCCATACCCGGTAATCACCGCGCGATTGAGCAAGTTGATGCGGAGGCCAAGCCTGCCGCTCCTGCAAGGTATTCGCGGAACACATCCCGCCCCAGGATGCTGCGGCAGACGAAAAATGCCGAGGTCATCGCCCCGAGCACGCCGGGAAGCAGAGCGCTTTGGCCGGCGGCGTAGAGGTTGGTCAGCGGAAGCCTTCCGGAAAGATTGAATTGTCCCAGTTTCTGCCGAATGCCGTAGGCGCTGCCGTCGGGGTTGTGCAGATAATCACGGTAGGTCAGGCTGGAAGCGGTGTCGATGACGCGGATGTCGCGGCATTCGGGAATGTGCCGGCGAATCCGCCCGACAACCGATTCGGTGCGCCGATTTTTGTACTCGTAGTATTCCGGCGGGCGGCGTTTGAGCTTGGTATCGAACCACTGCCGGGTGGATTGGGTAAAGGCCACCTCAAGGGCGGTGACGGTGTTGACCGTACCGTCGGAGCCGCGTTCGCGGCTGCGCAGGACCATCATCGGCCCGTCGCAGTCTTCGCCGGGGCGATAGGTCAGCATGGTGTTGAGGTCCTCGTCGGGAAGAACCGACGCCAGGGTGATCGCGCCGGTTTCGTCGATGCGATCCAGCGATCCGTAAACCGTGAAGAACGAATTGCTGGGTTCGAAATCGAGCACGCGCTCCTGGAACGCCTTGGAGAGATGCTCCTTGGGCAGAATCGACAGGATGCTGCTGGGGTGGATGGTGAAGATGCAAGCCGCCGCCGTGACCTCGGAGCCGTCGCTCAGGACGAAGCGCGTGACCTTGCGCTGGCTGACATCGGCGCATTGCTGGATGGTGCAGCGGGTTTTGATCTCGACGGAATCGTTGCGCAGCACGTCGACGAGGGCATCGACAAACGCATCGCCGCCGTCTTCGACGCGGGCGAGGGATTCCTGCATTCCGAAACTGGCGCGGCAATGAGTGGCGAAGGAGACCTCGTTGGGCCGGGTGCCGTAGCACATGCACAATCCGCCGAGGATGGTCTGCAACAGCCGGTCGGAAGTGCAATCGTCGAGTACGGATTGGAGGGTGACGTGGTCCTCTTCGATGGGAGGAGGGAAGCTGTCGAAGCCGGAAACGTTGAGCGTGGGCGTGGCATCGACGACGGCGCGGAATCGGCGGAAGTAGCGGTCGAGTCCGTCGCGCCAGGGGGAGAAATCACGTTTGAGTTTTTCGTGGACGATGTCGGTCCCGCAGGGCACGACGTATTCCGTGCCGTCCTTGGGGAAGATCATGCGATGGCAGGCTTGGCGCGGGAAATAGATGGGGTGGATGCGCTCGCGGACACCGAGAAGCGACAGGATGATGTCCAGCACGCCGGTGCGGTCCTCGGTGAATCCTCCGGTGAAGTGAAATCCAACGTCGAAGGGGATTCCTTCGACGCGGAAGCGAGCGAGGGACCCGCCGAGAATGGAGGCCTTTTCGAGAAGGAGGATGCGTTTGCCGTGCTGGGCGAGAATGCGCGCGGCCGTCAACCCCGCGATCCCGCTGCCGACGACGATGATATCGTATTCTTTCATGCGATCAGGTGGACGGTTCACCGATTAGGTGGACAGGCCTCCGTTGATGCCGATGACCTGCCCGTGAATATACATGGAAGGCTCGCGGCAGAGAAATTCGATGACCGAAGCGACGTCGTCCGGCTGTCCGATGCGTCCCAGAGGAATGAGCGGCAAAATCTGGTCCTTGGGGAGATTGGCGGTCATATCGGTCTCGATCAGGCCCGGGGCGACGACGTTGACGAAGATGTTCCGTTTGCCGACTTCGCGGGCCAGGGCCTTGCAAGCGCCGATCAGCCCGGCCTTTGCGGCGGAGTAATTGACCTGCCCGGCCTGCCCGACCTGCCCGGAGACCGATGCCACGGCCACAATCCTGCCCCGCCTTGCCCGGAGCATGGAGAACAGGACGGCGTTCATGACGTTGTAAAACCCGTCGAGGTCGGTGAGGACCACCGCGCTCCACTCCTCGGGTTTCATCCAGACGAGCAGGTTGTCGCGGGTGATTCCGGCATTGAAAACGACGATGGAAGGCGCGACCTCATCGGCGCGCGGCCGGAGGGCGGCCTCGGTGGCGGCATAATCGCTCACGTCGAAGCAGAGGAGTTGGCATTTTCGATCGAGGGCCTCGATTTGGCGGGCGGTTTCATGGGCCTGCTCGTGATTGGACCGATAGGTGAGCCAGATGTCGCAGCCCGATCGGGCGAGGCGCAGGGCCGTGGCTCTTCCAATGCCCCTGCTGCCGCCAACGACCAGAGCGATGCCCGGAGGTCCGTCCGACAAGTTGCTCCTTTCAAATGCGACTTCGATAAACCAGATTCAAGAAGCGCGAGTCGAGAGGGAGTATAGCGATGGGTTGCGGGGCGGCAAGTTCGGAGATCGGCCGGAGGACCGGCCGGCTCAATCTCGAAAATGAGCCGGCCGGTCCCCCGGCCGGTCTTCGTCGCTATCGGCGTCGTCGGCGGTAGAGTAATCTTTGCTGGTGGGGGACAGGGATGGCGTCAATGGGCTGGGCAATCCTGAGCGTTTGCATCTTCGCGGTGATACTGCTGGTTATGCCGGTCGTCCTGCGGGCGGTGCTGGGGGTGAAGCGGGGCGGTGGGAACACCTGGCGGGAGCGCGTGGAGCTGCGATACCAGAATATCGGGACGTGGGTGTGGATGTTCGCCCATATCAAGCTGCGGCTGGATGCGATGTTCCGGGAATTGCCGGAAATCGTGAAGGTCATGCCAAATCTGCGGACAGCGATAGATTTGGGATGCGGGCACGGGTTTGCGGCGTGTGCGCTGCTGGAATGGTTCGGGGAGTTGAAACTCTACGGGGTGGAGCCGAGTGCCGGACGGGTTGGCACGGCGGCGCGGGCGATTGGGGAGCGGGGAGTGGTGGTCCAGGGAGCAGCGCCGGATTTTGAATGGCCGGGATTGCCGGATCGCCTGGATGCGGTGTTCGCGCTGGACATGATGCATTTTTTGAGCGATGCGGATTTCGATCTGACGTTGCGGCGGATTCGGGCGCGGCTGGAAGATGGCGGCTATTTGGTCATTCGAACGCCGATGGTCCCGGCCGGATTCGGGTCGTGGGCGTGGCATCTGGCCAAGATAGTGCGGAGAGTTCAGGGCGTTGGCGCCTGGCACCGATCGGCGCAGCGGATACAAGACGCGATGACCGCCGCGGGGTTTCAAATCACCAAAATTCAGATGTCGGGCGAAAATCCGGAGTTGTATTGGTTCATCGCCACGGCGGTTCATCGCCACGGCATGCCGTAATGAAGCAGCAGGATCAAGATGATGAGCAGAGCCAGGGCGACGTGAGCCGCGACGATGGGGACGATCCGGCGAGCGCCGAATTCATTCCATTGCTGAAGCAAGCGGAAGCCGCCGAAGATTCGGCGGACGCGGTCGACGCGCCGGAGGTTGTCGTTGTCGGTGGACGAGGAGCTTTGGAATGCGAAGGCGGGATAAATGGCATAAACGCCGTCGCCGGCGGTTGCGCGGAGCAGATCGTCATAGGGAATGCCCTGCCAAGGGATGTTGACGAGTTTCTCGGCGAATTCCCGGCTGACGACATAGCCGTGGGCGGTGCAGCGATAGGAAACCTTGACCACCGAGGGGAAGGGGGTCTTGCGGGAGGAATTGACGAAGCAGCCGAAGAAAAACAGCCGCCAATCGTGGTTGGAATCCATGAAATGGGCGGCATGGCGCAGGCGTTGGGGGGAGAATCGGGAGAAGAGAATATCGTCCTCGAAAATGACGATCTTGGTTGCGTGGGCGGCCAGTCCCGCGCGGAGACACGCCAGATGAGACTCGAAAATTCCCCGCTCGCTGTCGGTGGGATGTTTATCGACAATGACGAATTCAACGCGTTCGGCCAGTCCGATGCGTTGGAATTGGGAGCGGGCGCTTTGACATCGGTCGGGCCGCTGGGCGAGGGAAATGCAGTAGATGCGGTCGAAAGCGTCCCACGGGTCGGAAACAAGGCATTGGGTCGCTGGGTGAGTCTCTGAGCGGGCAGGTGAAATGCTCACTGCTTTGCCTTTAGGCTATGGAGCGGAGCGGACGAATCCGGTATTCTGTCTTCCGGCAGGAAAGATTACCCTTGGATGAGGTGCTATACAAGATTGGACTGCGGCTGGCGCGTATAAAATACGTGCGTCATGCGATCGACGACCGTGCCGGCCTGAGCGAGTTCCGCAAACCGCCGACGTTGCGCATTTTGATAGGCATGCTGCTGATTGCGGGTAGTCTTGCGATGTGCTGGCCGGTGATCGTTGCGCTGGCTGGGGGAGTGGCGATCTATTTTCACAAGCCTTTGCTGGCGCTGATCGGCGGTCCGCTGTACGTTCTGTCTCACCTTTGCTTTATCGCCGGAATGACGTTGTGCGGGGAGAAATATAGTCGCATTTTCGTCAGATGGGCGACGCGTTGCGGGGTCGAAAAGCTGCTGTCGTTCGGGGTCAAGGACCAACGCCCGGAGGCCGAGCCGTAACAATCAATCCGGCTGGCGGGCGTCGCGCCACAAATCGTAGAAGTTGTAGTATTGCCAGGGAAATTCCCGGGTGAATTGCTCGATGGAATCGGCAAACTGCTGGGCATAGGGGGCGTAATCCTGGGCGTTTCGCCCGAGGTTCGGGGGCACTTCGATCACCTTTAGCAGGCGAAGCTCGTAAGAATTGGGGCTGGTTTTGGGAGCGGCCATGACGAGCACGGGCGTTCCGGTTGCCGAGGCGAGGCGGTAGGGGGTGACCGGGAAAAGCACCGGATCGCCGAGGAACTGAACGGCCACGGTGTTCTGGTCGCTGCCGAAGATTCGGTCGCCCATCATGGTGACGATCTCGCCGCGGAGCAGGGCGTCGGTCATCGCGATCACGCCCTGAAGGCCGGCGCGCGGGTCGATCATGCCGGTCGACTGCGGACCCAGCAGCATGGGAGCGCGCGTTTCGGGAATCATGACGATGGAGACGCGCTTGGGGAACTGGGTGAGGGCGGACATTCCGATCTGAAACGACCCGACATGGGCGTGAAGAAGCACGAAACCCCGCGGCTCGGCGCACAACTGGATCAGGCGGTCATGTTCCGGGCAAGTGGCGGAAATGGCGCGGGAGCCGAAAATCTCCAGGACGGTCATGTCGACCAGCGCGGCGCCGTAGGTGCGGGCCAGGCGATAAGTATCGAGAAAGCGGCGAATCCAGCCCTTGTGGTCGGGGAAGCGGCGGCTGAGGTAAAACCGGCAGCGGCGTCGGATGGAGGGGTAAAGCAGGACGTACCCGAACGTCACGATGTGGGACATGTGGTATCCGCGCGCCTTGCCGCCCACGCGGATGAGCCAGTAAAAGAACTGTTGTTGCCAGTTGCGGCCGAGGCCGGGCTGGGCCCAATGGGCCGAGGGGTCTTTCGTCTCTGATGCGGGGGACGAAAATGTCGCTCTTGTATTCATCCGGTCTTTATCGCGCTGGAGGGTCTCCAGTACAGATTACCGCGAAGACGCGAAGGACGCGAAGTTGCGCGAAGAAAAATGCAAGATTTGATTTTGACCTTCGCGCAACTTCGCGTGCTTCGCGTCTTCGTGGTAATCTTCTCTAACAAGCCCAACAAGACAGGCGACGGCGGGATTTTCAAGGGTTTTGTCAGCCGAACATTTGACTCCCGCAATAGGCGCATGAAGATGGCCGAAATGCAAATGGACTAAGACGACTTGAAAATCCTACTGCTGTCATCCAACAAGGCCACGTCGCCATACCCGGTTTATCCGCTGGGCATGAGCGCCGTCGCTGCCGCGCTGAAACGGGCCGGGCACGAGACGGTGTTCTGCGATCTGCTGGTCGATGGAGAGTCGATCGAGACGCTGCGCCAGAGGCTCCGAAGGGAGAAACCGGGCCTGGTGGGCATTTCCATCCGCAACCTCGACAACGTGAACCTGCTCAACGAAAAACGGTATGCGACGGAGATCGGCGAACTGGTCCGGTGCGTGCACGAGGAACTCGGAGTTCCGGTGGTGTTGGGCGGTTCCGGCTATTCGCTGGCGCCCGAGGGCATGTTGCGGAATGCCGGCGCGGATTACGGAATCGTCGGCGAGGGCGAGTCATTGATCGTTGGACTGGTCGAATCGCTTGAGCGCGGCAGCGCCCCGGCGCCGGGCACGATACTGAGGAACGCCCGGCCGATCGACGGAAGCGGACTGTGCGGGGCGTATTACGATCCGGCGATCCTGAAGAGTTATCTCCATCTGGGCACGATCGCGCCGGTGCAGACGAAACGAGGGTGCGCGCTCCGCTGCGCGTACTGTGCTTATCCGGTGCTCGAAGGCAGGTCGCTGCGGTGCCGGCCGGCCGCCGACGTGGTGGACGACGTCGAACGGCTGGCGAAGGAGCACGGGGTGTCCTACGTGTTCTTTACCGATTCGCTGTTCAATGACGACGACGGCGCGTATCTGGAGGTGCTTCGGGAGTTGAAGCGGCGCAAGCTCAAGGTGCCGTGGTGCGCGTTCCTCAAGCCGACGGGGATCGGCGAGGACGTCGTGGGGCTGATGCGCGAAACCGGGCTGGTGTCCGCGGAACTGGGCTCGGATGCCGCAACCGATGCCACGCTTCGGCGGCTGCGCAAGCCGTTTCGTTTTGCCGACGTGGTGAGCGCCAACAACGTGCTGATGAAGCAGGGGATCGCGGTGGCGAATTACTTCATGTTCGGCGGACCCGGGGAGACGCGGGAAACGGTGCTCGAGGGGATCGAGAACATCCAAAACCTGAGATGCAGCGCCGTGTTTGTTTTCCTGGGAATTCGCATTCTGCCGCATACTGAGCTGCAAGAGATTGCGGTGGGGGAAAGGTTGATCGGGCCGGATTGCGATCTGCTTGAACCGGTCTACTACGTTTCGCCGAAGATCGACCGAGCCTGGGCGGAGCGAACGCTCACGGAAGGTTTCAGCAAGCTGGGTCACGTGGTTTTTCCGCCCGATGCGATGGATGACAAACTACAGGTGCTGCGCAAGATGGGGTATGCGGGATCGCTCTGGGAGATGCTTGCCCCGTCGGAGTATGCCCAAACTTCCGGCAGCAAAGGCGATTGAACCGCCATGACGCCATCACGCCAAAGTGGAAAATGTTTGGCTGACCTTCCCCAGGTGAGAGGCGGTCGAATCTTGTATTGACCGGCGGCGATCTGTAAACTTGCGCACGGGCTGTATGAGGACCATGAATGACAGATTCTGAGTTGATTCAAGCGGTCAATGACGTTTTTGCCGATTCGTTCGAAATTCCGCGCGAGAAGCTCACGCCGGAAGCGCAAATCTTTGGCGATCTCGGACTGGACAGCCTGGACGTCGTGGACTTGGTGGCGGCGATCCAGAAGAAATTCAACGTCCAGGTGCGCGACGACGAACGGATTCGTTCGATCCGAAGCATGCAGGACCTCTACAATTACCTGATTATGATCCGGAACGAGCAGAAGAAGGCCTGATCCGATGGAAGCGCTGATGGCACAACGCAAAACTGCGCTGTCGCGCCTGAGCGTCGTATGGCTGAACGTGTATTTCTGGCCGCTGCTCGCCGTGGTGTCGATTTTGTTTCTGGTCCTGGCGGTTCCGTACGGGTATCTCCTGGACCTGTTGGGGCGGAATCGGCGTCGAACGCTCTGGTATGTCCGGCGGACGATCAGCCACTACGGCGCGGCGGCGGTTTATTGCGGCTGGCCGCTGGTCCGCGTGCGATTTATCGATTACGCGCCGCAGGAAAAACCGCCCTTCGTGTTTGTGGCCAATCATCGCTCGTCGTCCGACGCATTCCTGATGTTCGTTCTGCGGTTCGAAGTCATCCAGATACTGAACATCTGGCCGTCGAGACTTCCGTTCGTGAATTGCTTTTCGCGGCTGGCGGGGTATCTGCGGGTGCGGGAGATGCCGTTCGAGGAGTTTATCGAAGCCGGATCGAGATTGTTGGCCGATGGCGTGTCGATCATCGCGTTTCCGGAGGGGACGCGGTCGGGATCGTGCCAGTTGGGCCAGTTTCACGGCTCGGCGTTTCGGCTGGCGCAGCACGTCGGCGCGAAAATTTGTCCCCTGACGATTTCGGGCAATGAACACATCCCGTCACGGGGGTCGCTGGTGATGCATCCGGGGCAGATCGTGATTTCCAAGCTGCCGTCCGTGACCTGCGAGCAATACAAGGAATTGAACGCCTACCGATTGAAAACGCGGGTGCGGGAAACGATCCGGAAGCATCTGGATGCGCAGTGCCTCTGAACACCCGACAGGCAACGAAGGAGCACGACGTGCGCGGCGACTGTTCAATTCGAGTGAGCGGCATCGGCTTCGGCCGCGAGGAGATCGCCGCCTGCGCGGCGCGCAAGGGGCTGCTTTCCATCGAGCTTGATTTGTCGTCGGGCGGCGAATGCCGCTGCGCCGCCTGCCGGGCCGCGCCGGAAAATTCCCGGGCCGTGCTTTCCTCGAAAGAAATAGGCGATTTGCTGCGCCAGGCGCGGCAGGAAGGCGCTCGGCGATGTATTTTGGTCGACAGCGAGCCGGTGTCGCATCCCGACTTGCGCGGGATGATCGACGCCGCCCGCGGTCTGGGGATGGAGATGGAGCTGTTCGCCTCCGGCGCGGCAATCGATGGCGCGATGGCCGCGTTTCTGCGCCAGCGTGCCGTGGCGGTGGTTCTCAAGTTCAATTTCGAGCGGGACAACGCGCTCAAAAGTGCGCTGGCGAATCTGAAGGAATCGGGATACGGCCGGGGGACCGAGCCGACGCTGGCGGTGGCGATTTCCGTTTCCAACGAAACGCTGCCGGAAATTCCGGCGATCTGGCGATGGGCGCGATCTCAGGGGATTGAGCCGTACGTCCAGATTATTACGCCGCGCGACGTCGAAGCGGCGAAGATCGTGCATCCCGATCGGGCCAAATCGCTGTTTGAAGAATTGGGTCGCCTCGACTTGGAGGAGTTTGGGCGAACGTGGGAGAAGCCGGCGGCATTGATCGGCAGGTCGTGCAACCGGCATCAGTTTGCCTGTCACGTCACGCCGTGCGGGACGATTTTCGCGTGCGTGGGCGTGACGATTCCGCTGGGGAACGTGCGGGTCGAGCCGTTGCACGAGATTCTGGAATTGAGCGAGGTCCTGGAAAACCTGCGAGCGTTCGGGGAGAAGGTGAAGGAGCCTTGCCGGACCTGCTGCAAGACGACCGATTGCTACGGCTGCCGGGGGTCGGCCTACCAACTGACCGGCGATTACCTGGCGGGGGACCAGATGTGCTGGAAAGCCAAGGGAGCGGCGATCGAGACGCTGCCCGTGCGAGTGGTCGGATTGGTTCCGCATGGAGAGTCGATGCGGATGGTGGACCAGTTGACGAAGGTGGGGGAGCGAAATGGGCAGACTACTTTTCTGGTACGGAAGGAATGCGTCATGGTGGACGGCTCGGGCCGGCTTGACGAATTGGCGTTCATCGAGATGATCGCGCAGTCCTTTGCCGCGTGTCACGGCTTTCACCTTTCCCTCGGCGAGCGGAATCGCGGGCTTCTGCTGGGCGTCAAGGAGCTGGTCGTTTCCGGCGAGGCCCGGGTCGGCGACCGACTCACCGTGCATCTTCGAAAAGTGACGCGCTTCGGCGCGTTTGGCGTGGTGGAAGGCGACATCTATCGCGAGGATGGAAAACTGGTGGCCACCGGACAAGTCAAAATCTGGCGGCCGAGCGACGACGTGGTGGCGGCGATGAGCTTATGAAGGCAACCGGGTCGATTCTCATCATGTCCGCGGTATTCTGCCTGGCGCAGCCATTGGCCGCCCGCGGCCAGACCACTCGCGCGGACAATGAATCGAATGGCCCGGCCACGCGCGCCTCGATCGACGTGATCGAAGGGGTGCAGAATCATTTGAAATTCATCACGTCGGTGCAGGCCGAATTTCTGGAGAAAAAGAACCTTGCCATGCTGGATCATACCCTGACGATCAGCGGGCAGATGGCGATGGAAAAGCCGGACCGGCTGATCTGGATCGTTCGCCAGCCGGTGGGATACGCGATTCGCATCCGGGGCGACGAGGTTAGCCAATGGGACGAGGATACAAACCACGTGGACGTGATCCATCTGGGGGGCGATCCGACGTTCAAGGCGGTGTCGGAGCAGATGCAGGCGTGGTTTTTGGGGAATTACAAGGTGCTGGGCGACAGCTACGACGCGTTCCTGACCGCCAAGCAGCCGCTCTCCCTGCGATTTGTGCCGCGGGGCGACACGATGGTCGCCAAGATGCTGAAGGACGTGGAAGTGACGTTCAGTTCGGACGAAAGGTACATCAGCACGATGGTGGTGCGGGAGGCGGGGGGAGATACGACGACGCTGAGCTTCAACCAGACGCGGGTGAATGAGCCGGTTGCGGCGGAAACCTGGGAGATGCCTCCGCATGATCGCTAACTTCTTCGAGAAGACTACCGCGAAGGCGCGAAGACGCGAAGTTGCGCGAAGCAAAATCAATTCAAAATCAAATTGATATTCCTTCGCGCAACTTCGCGTCTTTGCGCCTTCGCGGTAATCTTCACTAGACGCTCCGATTCGCAACAAAGCTCGGATGACGAACACAGCGACAGTTTCATTAGCCCAACGCCAGCAGTGGACCGTAATTTGCATTGTGGTGGCGGTGGCGATCTCCGCCGCGGGGTGGATGCGATTGCGGTTGGACAACTCGCTCGAGACGTTGTTGCCCCAGAACAGCCCGGCCAGGCAGACCATTCTCTTCCTGCGCGATTCAAGTTTTGCCACCAAGGCGGTTCTCTGGTTCCGATTGCGGGGCAACGGGAACGTTTCCGATCTGTACGCCGCCGCGGACGAGACGGAGAAGCGGCTCGATCCTCAACTCATCAAACGCGTGATCCATCCACCGGAAGCGGCCAACGCCCTGGATGAAGCGATGGGTTTGCTCGACGACGCCGGGGAGCTTCTGAACGAGCGCGATCTTTCGGATATCCAGGCGGCGACGGCTCCGGACGCCCTGCGCAAGCGCATGCGCGAGTGTTTCATGCAATTGGTGGAGCCCCAGGGTGGGTTCATGACCCAGATCATGCGCCGGGACCCGTTGGGAGTGAGCGAGCGGATTCTGTCGCGGATGCTGGCGCTGACCAACGGGTTGGGATATCGGGTCCAGGTGAAAGACGGCCGGCTGCTGCACGAGGACGGGCGGCAGTTGATGCTGGTGCTGGAGACGTCGGCATCGGCGACGAGCCTGGTGAGTTCCAAGGCGCTGGCGGACCATTTGAATCGGCTTGCCGCCGCGGCGCCGGCGGGCGTGGAGATCATTCCGCTCTGCGGCCAGATTCACACGGAGCAGAACGACGAACTGATGGAGCGCGACTTCCGGCTGGCGGGAGCGATCAACACGGTGGCGTTCGTGCTGCTATTTTTCCTGGTGTCGCGGGATTTCCGGGTTGCCGCCGTGTTCTTGTTGCCGCTGGTCACCACGGCCATCACCATCGGATGGTGCGCGCTGGTTTATCCGAATCTGTCAACGATGATGATCGCGCTGGCGGTGACGATGGCGGGCAGCGCGGTGGATTACGGCATTTACGTTTACACCGCCGTGTCGATGGGGCGCGATCCGAAAGCCGACGTCCGGAGGATTTTTCGTCCCCTGATCATCAGCCACCTGACGACGCTGGGGGTGTTCGTGGCGTTTTTGTTCTCGAAGATTCCGGCGTTCCGGCAACTGGGATGCATGACGAGCATCTCGCTGGTGATGTCCCTCCTGGCGGCGATTTTCATCTTGCCGGGGATGATTCGGCCCGGGGGGAAATTGGTGCTGCTGGGCCGGGGGATGCCGCTGCGGCGGTGGGGCGGGAAGATGGTGCCGCTGACGATTCTGGGCGTCGCCGTTTTTGCGGCGGCGGCGTTCGTCGCGCGGAAAACCGGCATTGATTCCGACGTGACCCGGCTCGACGGAGTAACCGCGACGGTGAAACAGAACGAGCACGATTTCCAGGCCGCGTGGGGACGCAGCGACAAGGAGATGGCGATTCTGGTGGTGACGGGAAAGACGCGGGCGGAGGCGGAGGCGGCGAACGAGGAAGTTGGGCGCATCGTCGCGCCGAAATTCGCGGAAGGGTCATTCGTCACGCTGAGCAGCTTCTGGCCGTCGGAGGCGACCCGGCATGAGAATGGGGAGAGATGGCAGGCTTTCTGGTCCCCGCAGCGGATTGCGGATCTTCGCCGAAACCTCGCGGCCGCCGGGCAGCCCTACGGCTTTTCGGCCGAGGCGTTTGAACCGTTCTTCCAGAGTCTGGCGAATCCTCCACGTCAGGATTTGTCCCGGCAGATCGTGCAGAGCATCGAAGATCAATTCATCGCCCGGAGCAACGGCGACTGGCAGATGTTGAGCTATTTCGAGGATTCGCCTCAAAACGTGTCGATGGTGCGCAAGCTGATCGCCGGCCGGGCTGATGCGCAAGTGGTTTCGCGGGTGGCGTTGGGTCAGGCGTTCGCGGAGACGGCGGTATCGGAATCGAAGGTGCTAGTGGCGGTGAGCGTGGCGTTTATCGTCGTGTCGCTGCTGCTGCTGACGCGGAGCGTGGGCAAGTCGATCATCATCATGCTGCCGGCGGTCACGGGCGTGGTTGCGATGCTGGCGGTGCTGACGCTGATGTCGCTGGCGATCAACGTGGTGAGCGTGGTCGCGGCGATTTTGGTGCTGGCGCTGGGCAGCGACTATGGCGTGTTTTCGGAGTATGCATGGGACGGGCGGGAGCCGATCCTGGGGCAGGGAATGGCCTCGGTACTGCTTTCGTTCCTGACGACTTTGGCCGGCGCCGGGGCGATGCTTCTGGCGCTGCATCCGGCGCTGCACCTCGCCGGGGTCAGCATGACCTCCGGTCTGGTCGCGGCCTATTTGACGGCGTTTATTATGATTCCCGGAATCAACTTCCTGCGAGACAGTTGGCGGGGACGGGCGGAGGCATGAAGATGCGGTGGGCAATTCTGCTGCTGGTGCCGTTGATCGGCGGATGCGCGGGCGAGCCGTTCGTTCGCGAGCCGTTGCCGGTCGAGCACAATACCGACCCTAGAGCGCTGCGCGACGCGTTTGCGCGAACCGTGGCCGATCGGTCTATCTCCGATGATACCGTGGTCATCCAGGCGCCGTTTCGAAACGACTTGGCCGTCCTGGGCGTTCTGCGGGTGGACAGGGTGGCCGGCACGTTCGAGTTGGTCGGGCTGAATCATCTGGGCGTGAAATTGTTCGACCTGAACGGAGACCGCCAGGGAACGCACGTTCGCTTCGCAATTCCTCCGCTGATGAAGCAGCAAGAGGTGCTGGTGGCCATGGGCGACGATATTCGCAGGATGTATTTCGATCTGCTTCCAGGCCACAGTGCGGCGGCGCAGATCGAACGGACCGACGTCAAATTCACCCAAAAGGAGCCTGGGGGGAGGCTGGTCTATGAATTTGGGGGGCGGCCGGGGGTTTTGCTGGAAAAAAAGCTGATCGGATTCTTCGGAGCCGTGTGGCGGGTGCGGTATTACCGGTACGAATCACAGGGGGCAAGTCTTTACCCACGCGGGATCGTGATGGACAATAGTTGGTTTCACTATCGGATCATTGTGAAGAACCGGGATCGGGAGATTCAATAATGAATCGGTTGCGCGGCGAGATTCGTGACATGCTCCAGGTGGAGAAGCGTGTGGGGGGCTTTGGTGCCGTCCTGGAGGTGGATGCGAATTTGAGCGTGCTTCCGGACCATTTTAGCGACGGGCCGATTTTGCCGGGGATTTGCCTCGTACAGGCGGTGCTGCTTGCCGGGGCCCAGGCGCGGGGCGTCGACGAACTGAGAATTCGCGTGTTGAAGAACCTGAAACTGACGTTGCCCGTCCGGCCTGGCCAGCGCGTGGCGATCGATGCGGAAATGACGCCGGTCGGCGGGGACGATCTGGCAATCAAGGCGAAGCTGTCGGTCGGCGATCAGCGGTGCGCGGAGATATCGATGGTGGCCTTTGGCGCCGCGGCGGAAGGGGCGGCCGGATGACACCTCCCCGGATGACACCTCCTCGGCGAAAACGGGGCGGATATTTCGGCCCGGACCCGGCCGCGCCCCAACCCCTGACCGTCCAACTGAAGCACCGCGTGCGCTTCAGCGAGGTGGACGCGATGGCCGTGACGTGGCATGGCAGATACGCCCAGTTCTTCGAGCAGGCCAACGAGGAGTTGGGCCGATCGTACGGCCTGGGATATGCCGATTTCCATCGCGAGCGGCTGCAAGCGCCGATCGTGCAGTTGCACGTGGACTATTTCGCCCCGACGGTGCTGGGGGAAGAGGTGGGCATCGTTGGAAAATTGATCTGGAGCGAAGGCGCACGGATCAACATGGAGTACGAGATTTTCAAGCAGAGCGGCGTGTTGGCGGCCACGGGATTTACGGTGCAGATGTTCGTCGATGCCTCGGGCGAGGTTTTGTTGGCCAGCCCGCCCTTGCTGGAACGGTGCCGCAAGCGATGGAGCGCCGGCGAGTTCGGCGAAGTGCGATGAAGGTTGAAATGCGATGAACGTCGTGATCGCGCAATCCGACGTGGCGACGGCGTACGGCTGGGGGCTGGATGCGCTGTGGAATGGGTTGCTCGGCGGCGAGACCGCCATCAGCGCCACCAATCGGTTTGCCGAGAGGGGATTCACCAGCGACCAGGCGGCGATGATTTCCGATCTGCGGATCGCACCCGGCGAATCGCGGGCATGGGCCGGGCTGAAACGGATCTTGTCGCCGATCGTCTCAAAGCTCGACCCGATGACGCCGGTGATTCTGGCGACGACGGCCGGCGAAATCGAATACGTCGAGCGGGCGATTTTGGAGGGAGACGCGGGCCTGTCGCGCCAGTCGCACCCGCGTTTCCTGCTGGAGCGGGTCAAGGGGTTGTTGGGATTGCGGGGACCGGGCATGGCGATGTCGTCGGCGTGCGCGTCGTCGGCCGCGGCGCTGACGCGCGCGGCGTCGATGGTGCGCGGCGGCCAAGCGGCCAGCGTGCTGGTCGTCACCTGCGATTCCGTATCGGAGTTCGTCTATTCGGGTTTTTCCACGCTGTTGTCGCTGAGTGCCGGCCCGGCGCGTCCCTTCGATTGCCAGAGGGCGGGGCTGAGTCTCGGCGAAGCGTTTGGATGGGCGCTGGTGACGTCGGGAAGCGAGGGGACATCGATTCTGGGCTGGGGGAACACGACCGATGCGGTGCACATGACGGCCCCCGACCGCGGAGCGGCGGGGCTTTTGCGGGCGATCGCCAAGTCGTTGGCGATGGCCGGGCGGGCGGCGCATGAGGTGGCGTTGATCGCCGCGCACGGCACCGCGACGTTGTACAGCGACGCGATGGAGATGGTCGCCTTTCGCGCGGCGATGGGGCGGCCGAGGCCGGTTTTCTCGGTCAAGGGCGGGGTGGGGCATACGCTGGCCCCGGCGGGGCTGGTGCAGATTCTGGTCGCGGGCCGGGCCCTGTCGCTCGGCCTGGCGCCGCCGACCGTGGGCTTGACCTCGCCGGACGATGGCGCCGCGGGGTGGGTGCATGGGGAAGCGGCGCCGTTCGTGGGGCGATTGGCGCTTTCGACGAATTCGGGGTTCGGCGGCGTGAATACTGCCATCCTGCTCGGCGGGGAGGTTGTGTCGTGATTCGTGCTGCCGCCTGGTTTTGCACCGAACACTGCGGCGTCGTCGCGCCGCGGGGATTGTCGTGGCAGAAGCCCGCGCCGTCGGCGACGGCCGACGTGCTGGCTCTGATCGGCAGGCCGGTCAAATACTTCACGCGCATGACCGGCGAGTCGCGCTGTTGTTTGTGCGCGGCGAGTTTGGCGCTGAAGGGCGCGGATTGGTGGGATCGGACCCCGCCGGAGATCGGCCTGCTGGCCGCCCGATCGGAAGGATTGCTCCGCGCTAATGAGGAATATTTCCAGGACTACGTCGCCATGGGGCGAACGCTGGGACGCGGAAACCTGTTTATTTATACTCTGGCCACCAGCGCGCTGGGAGAAGCCGCGATCGCACTGTCGCTGACGGGACCGTCGATGTTCATCCAGGACGACGCGCGTCCGTTGGCGGCGCTGGTGTGGCACGGTGAGCAAATGGTCGCCGACGGCGAGGCCGGGGGAATGCTTGCCCTGTGGAGCGATTCGTCGGCTGCGGTCTGTTTTGCGGTCGCCGCGGGCGCCGGGGGTGAAACGCTAATTCCATTGCCGGCCGGTGAGGAACCGAATCCGCTGGAACTTTGCCGGAGCCTGCAAGCCAGGGTTCAGCGAGCATGACGCAGGTTTGGTGCGGCATCCCGGTGTACAACAATGCCGGCACGATCGCCGACGTGGTGCGGCGATGCCGGGAACAAATCGGCGACGTCGTGGTGGTGGACGACGGCAGTTCGGATGCCGACCTTCGGGAACTGCTCAAGCCGCTGGGGGTGACCGTGATTCGCCATGCGGCCAATTTGGGAAAAGGGGCGGCGCTGTTGACCGCCTTCGAATATGCGGCCCAGCGCGGCGGGCAGTACATGGTGACCCTCGACGGCGATGGGCAGCATTTCCCCGAGGACATTCCGCGGTTTTTGCCGAGGCTGTCGCCCAACACCATCCTGATCGGGGCGCGCCGCGAGGTCGTGGGAACCATGCCGCAGTCGAGCCTGTTTGGCCGGGATTTTTCGGATTTCTGGGTCTGCATTGAATGCGGTCGAGCGGTGACCGATACGCAGAGCGGATTTCGCGCCTATCCGTTGCCGCACGTCCTGGAACTGCGGCTCAATTCGCGGCATTACAACCTGGAAGTGGAGGTGGTGACGCGGGCGGTCTGGGCGGGGCTGAAAATTGAAAGCGTGCCGATCCGCGTCAGATACATGGAGCCGGCCCAAAGGGTGTCGAGCTTTCGGCCGTTTCGGGACAACCTGCGCATCTCGCTGATGCATACCCGGCTGGTCCTGCGGCAACTGGCGCCGATCCCGCATCGGCGGCATCATAGTTCAGATTACCGCGAAGACGCGAAGGAGCGAAGTTGCGCGAAGAATACAAATCAAACCATTCCTCTTCGCGCAACTTCGTTGATATCCTGCAATTTCTTGTTTTTACGACAAGATTTTCCGAGATCACGCAGCTTCGTTCCGCTTCGCGCAACTTCGCGACCTTCGCGTCTTCGCGGTAATATTTTTTGGTTTCTCAAACGGGTTTGCGAGGAGAATTCATCGCCGCTGGGATTGGCGGCGACGGCGGCGCTGAGCACGCTGCTGGGGATCCTGCTGTGGCCCTGGGGCGTGATCGCGGTGGCGTATCTGGCGATTCAGCTGCATCTGAACAAGATCGTCGCCCTGGCGGTTCTGGCGCTGTGCGTTCCGAAGGCGGTTCCGGAATTCTGCGCCTGGGTTGGAAGATCCGTGGTACACGTCGGCGCCACCCCGGGATGGACGCGGTTCGTGGGGGCGCATATCGTTGCGTTCACCGTGTCGCCGGCGGCGGCGCTGCTGGTGTATGCGGTGGCCCGGCGATTTCAGCAGGAGCATGGCAAATGAACGTCGTTGAGTTGATCCGCCAGGAAACTCGCCTGCTCGCGGGCCGAACGGCCATCGTGGAAGGCGAACGCACCATCACCTACGGGGATTTGCTCGATCGGATTGGAAAGTTGCGACAGCGCCTGGAGAAACTGGAAATAACCGCGGGCCAACGGGTGGCGTTTCGGTGCAGCGATGGAATCGACTACGTGATCGGCGCGCTGGGTCTGCTGGAATGCGGGGCGGCCGTGGTGCCGGTGGCAGATTCGCTGACACAGGGGGAGGTGCGCGAGACCATCGAACGGATTGACGTTGCGGGCGTGCTGACCCACGTGGGTTTGCCGCCGGCGCCCGGAGAAGAGGGCGCGAAGCGGATCGACGAAATTTTCGGATGGCTGGCGAGGGAGAGCGGGGCGGAATTGAACGAGCGTTGCCGGAAGCTGGGGGCGGCGTTCATCCGGTTTTCGTCGGGGACGACGGGTGCGAGCAAGGGGGTCATCATCTCGCATCGCGCGATCGAGGAGCGCACCGATGCGGCCAACCGGGGGCTGGGGATTTCCGACCGGGACGTGATCCTTTGGGTGCTGGGGATGAGCCACCATTTCGTGGTTTCTATCTTGCTGTTTCTGCGCAAGGGGGCGACGATCGTGGTGGCCAACCGGGCATTTCCGTTTTCGGTGCTGGAAGCGGCCCAGCGGGGCCGGATCAACTTCATCTATGGATCGCCCGTGCATTATTACCTGCTGGCGGTTTCGGATGCGGTGTCGCCGGGTTCGCTGGCGAAGGTGCGGCTTGCGATCAGCACGGCGATGAAGATGCCGGCGGAAATCTTCGAGGCGTTTTACCGCAAATTCGGCATCGCGCCGGCGGAAGCGTATGGGATCATCGAGATTGGTTTGCCGTTCATCAACACGGAATTCGGCGTGGGGGGACGGCAGACGGTGGGGAAGATCTTGCCGGATTATCAGCTTCGGATCGACGGTCCCGACGAGAACGGAATTGGGGAAGTGATGATCAAGGGCCGGGGGATGTTCGACGGCTATTTTTCGCCGTGGCGGATGCGGGATGAATGTTTGCGGGAGGGATGGTTCGACACGGGGGACCTGGGGCGGATCGACTCGCAGGGCAGGCTGAGCCTGCTCGGCCGAAGCAAAACGGTGATCGTTTGCGCGGGGATGAAGGTCTTTCCGGAAGAGGTGGAGGAAGCGATCAATTCGATGCCGGGGATCAAGGAATCGCTGGTCTTCGGGCGGGAGCATCCGCAGTATGGCCAGACGGCGGTTGCACAGGTGGTGTTGGCCGGCGCGGTGGAAGATGAGCAGGCGATGATGGAATCGCTGAGGGCGCATTGCTGCGCACGGCTTTCGAGCTACAAGGTTCCGGTGGAGTTTCGGACGGTGAAATCGCTGGCCAAGACCGCCAGCGGCAAACTGGCGCGCGACGCCTTCTCAGGGTTTCCGAAAGGATAACCGCGAAGGAGCAAGGCAGCGAAGTTGCGCGAAAAGATCAAATCGAATTGAAATTCCTTCGCTCAATTCGCTGCTTCGCGGTTCATCTTTTAGGAAGGGCGCAACATCAGTACAGCAGCGATGACTTGAAAACATGCAGCAGGTTGGCCGCGGCGGCGTCGCTGATGACCCCTTCGACGTAGGAGATGACGAGGTTGAAGTGGTTGGCGAACCACGTCATGCAGATGTTCATTCCCGGCGGGGCAAAGGCGAGGGGTTTGTGGATCAGGGCGACGGCCGGCAAGCCGAGGAACGTGTCGCCGGGGAATCCGGTTTCGCGGAGACAGGCGAAATAGAAGGAGCAGAATCGGCCGCCGAAGAGGGCGTTCATCATGCGGCTGGCGAGCCAAACGGGGCAGATTCGGCCCAGGGCGCCGGCATCCTGCATCACGAAGGGGATTTGCAGGCGCATGTGCTCGAAGAACTGGTCGCGCAGGTCAGCAGCGATTTCGGGGGTGGATTGGGTCACGTCCTGCCGTGCCGAAAGTCCCATCAGCGCGAAATGGTTGAAGAGGAGTTTTTCCCATTCCTGGCCGGGGAGACGATTGGTTGCGGAGGTGAATACCAGGCATTGATCGCCGGGCAGCGGCGGCGCCGGGACGACCTGCCTCATGGCCGCAATCGCACGGGCGGCGGCCGAGGGGAGAATGATCGGCATGCCGATCTCTTCGGCGGCCTTGCGCGCGAAATCGGCCGATTGCTCGGGGGTCATCGAGTCGTGTTGAAAGCGGATTCGGCGCTTCAAGCCCGGGGATGGCATCTTCAGCCCGCAAACGCTGCGCTCGTTGAGGCGATGCAGATAGCGGTTGAGCGTCCGTCCGGAAGCCAGACGCCTTCTCCAGTGATCGAGATGGGCCGGCTCGGTCTGGCGGATGAGCGGGACGATCTCGTCGAGCTGGCCTCGCCAGGCCAGATCGATCAAGCGGAAGATCGCCTCGGCGCCGAAGGCGTCGAGCAGCCGGTGATCGAACAACATCCCCAGCCGCGATCTTCGCCGGCCGACGCGCACCAGCAGGCAGCGGAGATGCTCCCATCGGGATTGGAACGGAAGGTTGACGTGCTCGTCGAAGAGGCGTTCGGCGTCGCCGGCACGTTCTTCGGACAATTCCACCACTCGCAGCGGGACCTGGGGCACGGCGGCGTTTGGCGGGGCCTTCCAGTAGGGCGCAAGGTTGAGCCAATCGCGGGCGACCCGGCCGTGAATGAGGGGAATCCGGCGGGAAACCTGATCGAGCGCGGTCCGAATCGCCTTTTGGTCGACGATGCCGTCGAGTTCGATGATCGCCTGGGAAAAACCGCCCAGGCCGATGGCCTTGCGGGCGCTGCGGTCCAAGGCGCCGACGATCCAGTCAATTCCCGTAAGATAACGACGCTTGAAGGAGTATGGAAGCGAAAAACTCAAGCGCTGCGCCTCGCCACGATCACCGAGGCCAGATTGCGGACGGATTTGGTGTCGTCCGGCTTCAGCCCGGCCTTCATGAGGTTCACTCCGAATTTCTGCTCGATCACCAATAGCAGCGAAACGAAGCGAAGCGAGTCGATGCCGAGCGACGGCAGATGCGTATCGGAATTGACGCTGCCGGATTTCAGGGAAAGCAGCGTCTGGATTTCGGAGCAGAGCTGCTGCTGAATGCTTTCGGCGGTCGGTGCGTCGGGCATGGTTCAATGTCCCTTTTGTCTTATTGCGCTTTTCCGGAAAGACTTACCGCGAAGGAGCGAAGCAGCGAAGGTACGCGAAGAAAAAATTGAAATTCTTCGCGCAACTTCGCTGCTTAGCTCCTTCGCGGTAATCTGCACTTGAGGCTCCGCGTACCGGGGCGCGGCGATAGAAGCAGGCGATGAACTTTGAAGTCTCATTTTGTCAGGGTCAGCAGCAGTGATGCCGACCGGTCGCATAATGTCCTGAACGTCATGGCATTGTCAAATGGCGGTCGAGGCGAGGGTTCTGACGGGGGATGCATCAGTCGGCCGAGAGGACGCCCGGCGGAGAGAGACAGCAGACCGCCGAGGGATTGGAACGCGGAATTGCTAGCCGTGTGGCCAAAATAGGGCGTGAAAGTCGCGGTATGCCAGCCGGCGGGCGCAGGGGCGGATTGCGGAAACAGGCTTGGTTCTTCCAGGATCAGCAGGCCGACGTCTTTGGTCGACGCGGTGGCGTCAAGATGAGCGATGCCCGGGGCGTCGGATGGCCCCAGCGTTAGAAACACGGCTCCCTCGCCGAGAGCGAATGGCGGATTGTCCGGCAACAATCGCGAGGCGCAACGGATCAGGACTTCGCCCAACTCCTCAACCGCCCCGAGCAGGACACGGGCGCAGGAGCCGGAATTGAGCCAGCACTGTGCCAGCAGCACGGCCTGTTCGAAGCCGCATTCAAAATCTGTTGTCGAGAGCGACGGGCCGCGAAGGTCCAGAAGCCCGGCAATGTAGGATGCCGCCACGCCATGGACCGAATGGGAGAAATCGGTGGGAAGGGCGTTGGAGTCGCCGCAATCGAGAATGCCGTCGAGGAATTTGAAGCCGCGGCCGTGTGGGCCCAGGCCGGAGGTGACGATCAATCCAACGCGTTCCATGGCGACGCCCGCGCAGGCATTCCGGGCATGGGCCCAGGCGTCCAAGGCGGCGATGGCGGCCATGCGGACGAAACGGTCGGCCCGCCGCAGGCCGCGGGAGACGGTCGGGTCGACTAAAAGATCGTCGCTGACGCGGAAGAGGGATGTTGGCTCGATCGGCTCGGAGAGCCTCTTGGTGATGGTCGGCAAATCGCGGCCGAAGGGCGTCACGGCGCCGATGCCGAGGACCGCGGCAGGCGGGAGAGGGTTTAGTTCTGGTTTTACGTTTGGGTTGCCGGATGTCATTCGATTCTCGTCTCCGCGGCGAAGCCACCCTTCCGCACGTCGTCAAGGAATATATCAGGTAGGGCCGCCATTCTCACCCTGCGGTTTTCGGACTTCAAGTTGGGCGGATATCGTGAAGCGAGGAAAGTACAAATCGAAAACTTCAAATTGACCCGCTGCTATGCGGTACAATTCCCGCGAATGAAAGGCTTTCGCCGATGGCTGTTCAGCGGGCTGGCGGGGGTGTCGATGGCGCTGTGCGCGTCAACCGTGGTGTTTTGGGTTTTAAGTTACGGGATTCCCACTCAGGGAGATGCCGATAGATTGGTGGACCCCCAACACCATTCGTTAGCGGCGGAAGAGGCACGGTTTTACGGCTTTGACTCAACACGCGGCGTTTTAGGGGTGAATTATACGGTTCTTAACGGTGAAATACTGCCATTTACGGGCTGGAAATTCGATATTTCTCACTCACGTTCGGGGACGGTCTATTACGATTCAGCTCCAACAGTATTTACTCGGATGGGCTTCCACGCCTGGGGCCAAAGTTGGGGAGGAGGAGGTTTCCACACCTATGGTCACATTACACTATTGGTGTTTGCTTGTTTTCTTCGCCGTGATGTCATGGGCGTTGGTCAGACGCGCGCGCAGGTTCGTGCATTACGACCCGGCTTTTTGCTACAACTGTGGATACGATCTCCGCGCCACGCCCGACAGATGCCCGGAATGTGGAACCGTGCCTCCTAGGTCATAAGAATTCAAGGTAACCCGCTTCCGGATATCGACGGAGTACCGTCGATTCATGGGCGGGACGCCCATGCCACACTTCATACGATCCTCCGAATCAGCACGGCGGAGTTGTTGCCGCCGAAGGCCAGGGACGTGGACATCGCGTATTCGCCGGAAATCGCGGTGCGTTGGCGGAGGGGGGCGACGGGGATGTCGTCCGCGGGGTTTTCGAAACCCATGCTGGCCGGAAGCCAAGCTTCGCGGAGGCCCAGGACGGTGAATGCGGCTTCGAGGCCGCCGGCGGCGCCGAGGGTGTGGCCGGTGTAGCCCTTGGTCGAAAGAAATCGCACGTCGGGGCCGAATATGCGGGCCAGGACTTTTCCCTCGGCCCGATCATTGTCGGCGGTGGCGGTGCCGTGGGCGTTGATGAACGCGACTTGGGCGGGGGCGATCTGGGCTTGGGAGAGGGCGGAGGAGATGGCGGCGTGGAGGCCGCGGCCTTCGGGATGCGGAGCGGTGAGATGATGGGCATCACAGGCCGTCCCGAATCCGGCGACCTGGAAGGCGTTTTTTCTGCCGCGCCGGCGAGCGTGGGCGTCCGATTCCAACACGACGATTCCCGCGCCTTCGCCGAGATTCAAGCCGGCGCGATCGCGGTCGAAGGGCGCGCAGGGTTCGGAGCTGTAAACGCCCAGGGACCAGAACCCGGCCAGGGCCACGCGATTGAGTTCATCGCCGCCGCCGGCAGGCATTCACGATTGTCATGCGCGGGCCGGTGACTTGCAGCAGGTCGCCGACGGACTGGGCCAAATTGGCGTGGAGGTAATCGTGGATGGCGTCGAGCGGCGGATTGCCGATTCGGCGGTAGGCTTCGTAAAACGGGATGTTGTTAAGTTGGCTGGCGACGGTGGTGCCGGCCGCGACGCCGACGCGGGATTCGGCCGAAAAATCTTCGATACCCGCTTCGGCCAGGGCCTGGCTGAGGGCCAGCATGGTCAGTCGCAGGGTGCGGGAGTTGTTGTATCGTGGCGGAAGGACGGGCAAGTCGGCGCCAACCTGGAAAGTCGGGCAGGAAATCGAGCTTTCAAACGGCAGCGCGGAGGTCGGATTACGCACCGAATCCCGAAACGCGGCGACAGTGGCGGGGGCGCCGATTCCGGCGGCGGATACCGCGCCGATGCCGGCGATCCAGACGGGTGATGGTCCTGTTGTCGTCATCTCAGCCGCGAATAGAGACTGTTGTGAAGATTACCGCGAAGGAGCCCAGCGCGAGCTCTGCCCGCAACCCAAAGAATTTTACCGCGAAGGCGCGAAGGACGCGAAGTTGCGCGAAGGTCAAAA
>JBEKKC010000026.1:0-33321 GCA_050010915.1 Tepidisphaeraceae bacterium
ATGCGACGGAATCGGCTGCCGGGCACGCGGAAGCCGCGAAGCCGGCCGCTGTCGAAACAGCGAATAATGGTCTGCTGGGACACTTTGCAGATTTCGGCGGCTTCTCCCGTGGTAAAGACTGTCTTCATGGTTGCCTCGGAAGCAAACTGTTAAACTCGGCGAAGACATTACAGGCTTCACCAATTAGCCTGCTTATCTATCTTCGCTATTTGAACATCGACCATAGGATTTTGCAACTTGAACTTGGAAATTCGCAGAAGAGTGCGGAAAATAGGCAAGATCGGTAGAGCACATGATTTAGGAGTTACTACGTCCGGTAATGTAGGGAGTTCGAGCGGCTTTGCGGATTGGGGTGGTACAAAAAACGTTACCGCGAAGGCACGAAGGACGCGAAGTTACGCGAAGAATATCAATTCTTATTTTTTCTTCGCGCAACTTCGCGTCCTTCGCGCCTTCGCGGTGATCTTCCCGAAAACGCCCCGAGGGACGATTACCGGTAGAATTCGATGATGAGATTCAAATTCACCTCGAACGGCACGTCTTCCAGGGCGGGGACCGCCTTGATCTTGGCGGTGAGTTGGGCGGGGTTCCATTCCAGCCAGTTGGGGATCTGGTGTCCGGCGTTCTGCTCCATGTTTTCGCGAAGGTGCTTGTGAATGCCTTCGTTGAACGTAACGGTCTGGCCGGGAATCACGAGGTAGCTGGCGATGTCGGTCTTTCGGCCATCAACTATGACGTGGCCGTGGGAAACGATCTGGCGGGTGGACCAAATCGTCCGTCCGACGCCGAGGCGGCGCAGGACGTTGTCGAGTCGGCATTCCAGAAGCTGCATGAGGGTGTTGGCGGTGTTGCCCTTGGATTTCTTGGCGATGTTGAGAAATCGGCGGAACTGTTTTTCGTACATGCCGTAGTAAAAGCGGAGCTTCTGCTTTTCGCAGAGACGAACGCCGTATTCGGTATTTCGCCGGCCGCGGTAGCCGTGCATTCCGGGCAATTCAAGCTCGCCGCGGGCGGTATGTTTGGGAATGTCGGCAATGGGGACGCCGACGCGACGGGACAATTTGAGTTTGGGACCGGTATAGCGGCCCATGGGAGATCGCTTTCCACGGGCGGAAGAGGCTGTTTCATAGCCTCGAAGCCCGTCTCAAAACATGCGCGGCGGCCGCAAAAAGGCGAACCGACTTACGCGCGGACATCCAACCGGCATGGTTCTGAGGCATGCCGGGCGGGGATGCGAAGTATAGCGATCGGCGAGCGGGGGACAAGGGCGAATTCTGTTAGGGAGCCAAGGCAGCGGGATTTGGCATTCTCCGCGTTCCCGGTGGCCGAAGTGCGCGCGGCAATCACGTAACCGAAGACGCGATCTGTCGAGTGCATTCGTACGAATCGTACTTGCACTCTTCGAGAATCGGCGGCGGAATGATTCGTCGCTCAAGCATGATTGTCACCGCCCCCTTGCGGCAAAGGGAGCACCGGCACTCTTCGTAGATTTTGAGCAGCGAAGGGAGTGCGGGGGCTTGCGGATTCGCCTTGAACACATTAACGGCGGCATGGGCTGCCCAGTGGAAATCGTCTTCCTTCGATTGGCGACCCAGCAGCGATTCGATGAGTATGTGATCGTCGTCGCCGTAGTTCTTGGCAAGCAGCGGGACGGCATCACAATCCGCTCCGCCCTCTCGAATGAGATTGAGAGCAAGTGCGCGAACCAAATCACTATGTACGTGCCGCAGCGCACGTCGTGACGCCGTGGCCAAATCGCTGTTTTGCGAGGTCGCAAGTTTGATTAGCCGTTCGCAGCTGATTGGAAAAGCCCGAAGTCCGAAAATCCGCAGATACGCGATAAGTAACTGATCGTCGGCTTCATTGAGGAGATCGGCGGCGGCCAAACGAATCGAATCTTCCGACGCACGTTTCCCCCAGCCAGACAACCATCCCCGTGGAATGTTGCCGTGGCTTGCTAAGATCTTTTCTCGCAATTCCAAGTAGGTGAAATTGCGATAGTCGGGCCCGCGTTGTTGACTGCCGTCTTTATTGAGCTTCTCGACCGCTCCAAGATATTCACGGATGTTGGGATGGGTTTCCGCGGCCTCGCGAACTGTTGACACCACTTGGGACCCAAGATCCTCCTGGGCTTGAGGAAGCAGCAAATCGTCGAGCCAGTAATCCGGGTGTGTTGCGATCCATCCGCCGATCCGTTCAAGCACGAACAACAACCCGTTCAGGCCATCGAGTTTGACCAGTTCATCTGCACCGATAAAGCGCTCCGCGGCATCATCCCGCTTGAATTTTTCGTAGAGGGCATCTCGAGCGCCGGCGTGGCCCGCCTGCGCGAATAGGCGATTGAGGTGAAACAGATGGCACGTAGTCCAATATTCCTGTGCCTCCATCAGCCCGCGTGCGGCGGTCTTGACGAAGCGAGCGGGTTCGCCAGTGAGGCGGACGATGTCATTGACATACTCGGCTCGGCTCCCTTCGCACTGCGCGTCGTAAGCCGTGTTGTGCAGGCACACGTGCTGAATGGCATCCTCATGAGGCGGCCATGGATGGTCTCGCACCCAGAGCACCGCACGTCCAAGACCGTTGGTGATGGCTCGACGAAAGTCGCTGACCTCCATTGTTGACATTATACCGCCGCCAACGTTCTGGACATGCTACGGTTGGTTTGGTCGATGAGGTCAACCGCCGCTTCCAGGTGCAAGAAGAACCTTGAATAATACCCGTGCCATGCAACCGCACGTCGAACTCGTGGCAGGGGAGGCTTGCTATAAGACGGCCCTCACCCCGTCACTCTCCCGGATTACCGGGAGAGGGGAGGAGAGGGAGATGCGGCAGATAGGATTGCGCCGCGCAAAACGCGGTAGTGATATTCGTATCGCCGGGCGAATGCGGCGCGGGCATATAGGGCGTGGGCTGGGACGTTGTCGGCCATGACTTGGAGATAAATTGCCGTGGCATCGTTGGCGGTGGACCATTGGGCCAGGGAATGAACGAGGCTCATGGCGTGGCCGCGGCGCTGGTGGGCGGGGACGGTGGCGACACAATAGAGCCAGGCGAGGCGGGAATGGACGGCGGCCAAGGCTGTAGCGATGGTCTGGGTTTTGTCCACGACCGAAGCGAAGACGCGAGGAGCGGAGATGCGGCGGCAAATCTGCCGGCGGATTTTGAGTGGACCGACGCTTTCATCCAGAGCGCATTGAAACCAAGCCTCGTCGGGGGCGTCGCGCAGGATGATCTGGGAGGTGGAATCGGGGCGGGCGGCGGCGCGGATCACTTCGGAAGGATCGGCAGACCAGACTTGCGATGCTCTTTCGATGGCGTATCCGCGTGCGGCGAGGATTTGGTCCAAACCGGCGGGGATCGTGGCGGGGGAAATATGGAATATCGTGGGCAAGCCATGCTGGGCGTAGAAGACTTCAACCTGCGAGATCAGGGCGGGCCAATCGGCGGTTGGTGATTCAGATGGATTGGGGTGGGCGGTTCGGACGGAATTGGCGCGGTGGGAATCGCCGTGGGTAAAGCGGAGGCGCCAGGGTCCGAGCGGGACGGATAGCTCGGCGGGCCAGGTGGCGTCGGCGGCGAGTTCGGCGATGGCGGGGTCGATGGCAAGTCCCATAATTTTTCACCGGCGCAGATCGCACGGCCGTCACATCTTAACCGCTGCAAGCACCGCGACGATGAAGCTGATGCGGCGGATGCCGCGAATCCCGATGGAATTGCCAGAACGAAGCGACATCACCGGATCGGACGTTCCGGGGGCGAACCCGGAGCCAGCGGGCGCACGGCGGCCGCGCCCCGCCCTTGCGCGCGTGTGGCGCTTCGTGGGTCTGGAGGGGAAGATCGTGGTGATGGTGATGTCGCTGCTGACGGCGGCGTTGGGCTCGACGTGTTGGCTATGGGCGTCGCGGATCGACCCGCAGGTGATGGAGATTTTGGGGGACCAGGCCAGGGAGACGGCGGTGACGCTGTCGATGGCGGCGCGGCCGGCGATGACCACGGGGGACGTCGCGGCGATGCGGACGATGGGCGGCGAGTTGCTCAGGGCGCGCAATATTCTCTTCGTGGCGTTTTACGACGTGGCGGGAAAGAACATCGCGCTGGCGAGCCGCCAAACGTCGATGCGTTCGGCCCCGCCGTCGCTGCGGAGCACTGAAGTCAGTTCGCTGGCGCAGGTGCGGATGGGAGGGTCGGGCGCTCTTGGGGAATATCTCGAAGTGTGCCAGCCGGTACTGGATACCGGGTTGCGCGGCGGGGCATCGCGGCTGATGGGGTACGTGTCGGTGGGGATTTCGCCGACGCAGGAAAAGTTGCAGGTGCAGCGGGTCAATTATCTGTCGATGGGGATCGGGTGCGTGGTGATTCTGGCCATTTTGCCGCTGGCCTACCTGCTGGTGCATCGCATTTTCCTGCCGATCCGCAAGCTGGCGCGTGCGACCAACCGGATCGCCGGCGGCGATCTGGACGCGGCGGTGGCGATCGACCGGAGCGACGCCATTGGCGATCTGGCGCGCTCGTTCAACGCCATGATCGCCACGGTCAAAGGGCAGCAGCAGGACCTGCGGCAGGCGAACCGTCGCCTGGAACAAGCCAACGACGAATTGGAACAAAAGGTGGCGCATCGGACGTCGGAGCTTGAGGCGGCCAACCGCCGGCTCAGCAGTGAGATCGCGGAGAAGGAGGATTTCCTGCGCGCCGTGAGCCACGACCTGAACGCTCCGCTGCGGAACATCAGCGGAATGGCGTCGATGCTGCTGATGAAGCATGCCGGACGGTTCGACGAGGAGATCGTGCATCGATTGCAGCGGATTCAGAAGAACGTGGAAGTGGAGACGGATTTGATCTCGGAGCTTCTGGAGCTTTCGCGGATCAAAACGCGGCGGGAAAAGATGGAACGGGTGGAGACGGTCGCGGTGGTGCGGGAGCTGGAAGGAATGTTTGAGAACGACCTGAGGAGCGGCCAAATCCAGTTGATCGTGGATACCCCGCTGCCGGTGGTGAACGGGGAGAGGTCGCGTTTCCGGCAGGTGTTTCAGAATTTGATCGACAACGCGATCAAGTACATGGGGGATGGGCGGGTGCGGGAGATTCACGTGGGCTGCGCGGTGCGGGCGACGGAGGCGGAGTTTTACGTGCGCGACACGGGGCTGGGGATCGACGCGGAGGACGTGGGGAAGGTGTTCTGCATTTTTCGGCGTGGAAGGAACTCGGCGTCGCGGAACGTGCCGGGAAAAGGGGTCGGGCTGTCGTGGGTGAAGAGCATCATCGAGACGTACGGCGGAAGCATCTGGGTCCAAAGCGAGCCGGGCCGCGGAAGCACGTTCCGATTCACGATCAACGGCCAGTTCGTGCCTGAGTCGGGAGAACAGCCGAAAGCGAGAAGTGTGGCATGAGCGTCAAAACGGGAATGTCAAGCGGTCAAATGCAGGGGATCACCATTCTGCTGGTGGACGACGACGTCGATTGCCGGATGCTGATCCGGGACGCGATCTTCCAGTGCAAGGTGAGCAACCGGGTCTACGAGGTATCCAGCGGGCAGGAGGCGTTGGATTTCCTGCATCGGCGGGACAAATGGGGGCGGGCGCCGCGGCCGGGGTTGATTTATCTGGACATCGAGATGCCCGGGATCAACGGGCAGACGGTGCTGAAGGCGATCAAGGCGAATCCGGATTTGCGGGACATTCCGGTGGTCATGATGACCGGCGTGAGCGACGAGCGGCAGATGCAGATGGCGGCCAAGACCGGGGCGAACAGCTACACGATCAAACCGGCCAATGCGGAGCAGTTTCTTAAAACCGTGGTGACGAGCACGAATTATTGGCTCACGATCCATCAGTATCCGGGCCATCATATTCCGCCGGAGTTGTGCCGGAGATAACCGGAGGCGGGAGTTCACCTTACGGCCAAACCGGCCGATAAGACGGGCTGAACGAGAGAACGCGGAGATATGGAACGGCTCAAATTGCTCATCGTGGAAGACGATGCGGATCAGCGGCAACTGATCGGCGAGACGCTGGAGGCGCATTTCGGCGCGCAGACGGTGCAGGCGGTTGAGAGCGGCGCGGCGGCAATGAAACTGGACCTGGGGGCGTTCGACCTGATTCTGACGGATTTCAACCTGCCCGACGTCAGCGGCATGGAGTTGCTGGAAAGAATCCGCGAAGCTTGCGCCACCCCGGTCATCATGGTCACGGGCGAGAACGTCGGCCACCTTGCCGCCGAGGCGGTCCGCAAGGGGGCCATGGATTACGTGGTGAAGTTCGGCGATTACCTGCTCACGATCCCGCTGGTGGTGGAAAAGAACCTGACGGTCGCCAAGCTGTACAAGGAAAACGAGAAACTCCGCGCCGAGTTGGAGCGTAAGAACGCGCAATTGGAAGAATCGCTGAAGATGGTGGAGGAACTTGCCGCGACCGATGCGCTGACGGGGTTGTACAACCGGCGGCATTTCAACCGGGTGCTGGACCAGATGTTCGCCGAGAGCGAGCGCATGGACAGCGATCTGGCGTGCGTGATGATCGACCTGGACGGATACAAGCAGTTGAACGACACGAAAGGCCACGCGGTGGGGGATCAGCTATTGGCGGTGGCGGGGAAAGTGATATCGGCGAACATGCGTCGGATGGACGTGGCGGCGCGATACGGGGGAGACGAGTTCGTGCTGCTGTTGCCGCACGCCTCGGCACAGGAAGCGGCGCAGGTCACGCAGCGCATCCGGGATGAATTCGGGCAGGGGTCGGCGATCGTGCTGCGGCAGAACGAAGGAGTGTCGATGTCGGCGGGGATCGCCTCGAGAAAGAACAACGCCCCGCCCGGGGCGGAGCATTTGCTGGGTCTTTCGGACGCGGCGCTCTATCAGGCCAAGGGCGGGGGACGCAATCGGGTCGTCATTCACCCGCCGACGGCGATGCTATATGGCAAGCGCTAATTCGGGCAGGGAATCGGCCTGCGGATCGATTGAAAGCAAGGCCTGGGGATTGAAGGTCACGCGGCTTCGGCTGGTTTGCACCAGGTTCTCGTTGCGCAATTGGATCAGGCATAACGTGACGGTTTCGCGCGCGGCGCCGACGGCCTGAGCGAGTTGGGCATGGGTGATTCGCAACTCGACGCCGCCCGGCACCAATCGCGCGGCCGGAGAATTGCGGAACCGCAACAGGGTCCGGATCACCCGGAGCCGGCAATCCTGGAATGCAAAACTGCTCCTCTCGGACCAGGCGTCAAAGAGATGCCGGGCCATGGCTTCGATGAACTGAAGGGTCAAATCGCCGCGGGCCAGCAATGCCTGGCGCAAGCGGTCGGCGGGAATGGCGCGCAGCACGGAGTTGCCGACCGACATGGTGAGCTTGTCGTAGACCGGAAGCTTTCCGAGGGCCGAGAACCCAAAGCAGTCGTCCGTCCCAAGAATGGTCAGCAGCCTGAGCCCGTCTGACGGCACCAATTGAAACACGCGAACCTGACCCGAGTCGATAATGTAGAAATTGACGGCCGGATCGCTCGGCTGAAAGATGACCTGCCGATCGGTGAAACTCAACTGGGTGGCCCCGAGACTGCTTTCCCGCAGGAAACGTGTAATCGCGCTGGCTATTTCCACTGACTCGCTCACTGTATCCCTCGCTTTCAGGTTTCCATTGAAGCTGGAAATACGTCCTTCGGCTTCCTTCGACTACGCTAGTAGTATGAGATCGGAATTACGGTCGCGGCGCCAACGCAACATAAGCGGCGCATAAGCGGGTAGGGATCAGGTAGAAGAACTACCCGATGCGCCGCGAGGCGAGGCGGCGGAAGAGTCGGAGAGAACGTTTCGCAGATAACTCGTGAGGTTGATCTTTCGATGGGCGATTTGAAGCTTGCGCCGGATGTTGCGTCGATGCGCCGCGATGGTTTCCGGCGAAAGGTGCTCGATTTCCGCAATCTCCTTTACCGCCAGTCCTCGTTTAATGAAGCTGCAAAGACGTAGCTCCGCGGGCGTGAGGTTCCTCACGGAGTGAGCCATCTCGACGATGAACGGCGAAATAATCTCCCGGAGGCAATGGTCGATCTGGTCAATGGTGCGCTGCTGCTGGCGCGTCGCGCCCTGCTTGACGGATTGGAGAAGGGGAAGAATTATTTCCTCCACGTTCTTGTTGATCCGCTGCCCGATCTTGTCCCGCTCCGTCTCAATGTTCGCCAGAATTTCGTGCATCGCGATGTTCTTTGTTTCAAGGGATCGATTGGCAATTTCCAGGGCGACTTTCGCCAGATGCTGTTCGGTGACGTCCTGAAGGAAGCCGACGGTCCGGCAAGGGCGGCCGGCATCGTCCCAGATGACTTCGCCCTCGCCGTGGATGTAACGCATCTGGCCGTCCGGGCGGATGACTCGATAGTCCTGATGAAAGGGTCCGAGCCTGGGTACCGCCTCAGCCATCGCCTTGAGGACGTTCGCCCGGTCGTCGGGGTGGACCAGTTGCACGAACTCCGGGAAACGGAATATCCGCTTTTGCGGCTCCAGACCAAGGACCCGGTAGAGTTCGTCCGACCATGTGAGAACGTCGGTTGCCAGGTCGCGGTCCCAGTGCGCGAGCTGGGAGATCCGCCCGGCACGCCGCAGGTTACGTTGGCTTTCCGCCAGAGCTTCGGTGGCGGTTTGTCGTTGGACGCCTGTTCGAAAGACGACGATGAGGCCATGCGCCAGATCGTTTGCCAGCTCGTTCAGGACTTCGATCTCCTTTGGGCTGAACGCATCGATCTCTTTGGCATACATGGCCAGAACGCCGAAGGTGCGCCCGCCGCCGCTGAGGGGTAAAGCGATGGCGGATTCGTACCCTTCTCGCACGATCTCATTGCGCCAGGGATCGAAGGCGGGGTCGTTTGGGATGTCGCGCGCCAGACAGTGCTTTCCTGTCCGGACCGCAATTCCCACCGGGCCGCGCCCGTGGGGTTCGTCCTTCCAGGTGATGTTGGCGGTTTGGAGGTACCCCGCGTCGAACCCCGCTTGGGCCACCGGCCGCACCAATTTTTTCTCGTCGGACTCGGCAAATCCGACCCACGCCATCGCATAGTCGCCCACGTCCACGGCGGTATGGCAAACCTGGTTCAACCAGGCAACGACGTCCGAAGCAACGGTCAGCGCTCTATTGGCGGCGCTGACGACGCGGAGCGCCCGGTGGACCCGTCGCAGTTCGGCTTCCCAAGGCTCTGGATTGGAGCATTCGGTTTCCGGTGAGTTCATGTTGCAACTCGGCTTCCCAAGGCTCTGGTTGGGAGCGTTCGGTTTCCGGTGAGCTCACGCGGCCTTCCGGCTTGAAGCCATAGACTACATTTGCCAACGAACACTGTCAACCATTTTTTGCGTGGGATAGAGGGTTGGAATTTCGGCAAATATTTTTCTCGGCTCCGAGCGATCGAAGCCGCTGCCGCATTGCGGATTCAGTAATCGCGCCGGCAGAATAGCCACGCGGCCAGGGCAAGCACGACAATTTCAAAGCCCACGGAAGTCCCGACGATCCAGCCGACCGTGCGCCCGCGGATCGCGGCCTGGAGGGCCTTGACGTCCACGGGGTTGCCGTTGAAATCGACCTGGGAATCCTGCGAGCTGTCCTGCCGAGCATCGGCGACACGTTGGAGGCGGGCGCTGTCGATCAGTTCGCGCTCCAGCAAGGCGACGGTTTCGGAGGTTTTGGGCAAAAGCGTTTTGACGTCAAAGAAAATCTGGTGGGCGAATTCGACCGTGTTGCCCGCGGCGGCGCGTTGGCGCTGGTCGCGGTCCAGTTGGGCTTGGAGGCGGTTCACGTCGCCGGTGTTTCGCGTGGTCGGGCGCGTGGCGGCGGATTGCCGGGCCTTGGCAAGGGATTTTTCGGTGGTTTGAATTTCCTTGTTAAGGCTCGCCGTGGCGCTATCCTGCGAGAGCTTCATGGTCAGCAAAAACATTTCCGTGGTGTGGACGCCGAAGATGCAAATCCAGAACAAGAGCGTGAGGAGCACGGCGGAAACGGTCGAGCGCGTCCAGACGCCGACCAGCACGCAGAAACAAAACAGATAGCTGAAGAAGAGGACGACGATGGGAACGGCCAGGAAGATTCCCGGCTCCCAGGCGCCGCCGCGAACGCCGATGACCGCAAAGCTGGCGGCGCAGAAGCAGGCGATCTGCAAGGCAACGAACAGCAGGCCGCAGAAATACTTGGTGAGAAAGAGCCGCAGCCGGCCGATGGGTTTGGACAGGTAAAGATCGACGGCGCCGGCGGCCAGAAAATCGGGGAACAGGCTGGCGGTGGAGATCAGCGCCAGCACGGTCGCCAGCCAGGTCAGCCAGAACCCGATGCCGAAACTGAGGAAGATGCTTTTGTAGAAATCGCCGGGGGAAATGTATTTGCTGTTGAAGAAGACCGAGGGGAATTTCCAGACGAGGATTTCGAACCCGGTGGGGGTGAGACCGATGCCGGCGAAGGAGGCCGCCACCAGCGTGGACAGGACCAGGACGATCCAGAACATTCGCCTGGCGTTCAGGTCGCGATAGGCATCCAAAAGCAGGGCCAGGGTTTGGCTCATTGGATTCCAGTGGGAAAAGGGGGCGGCATCGGCAGAGCCGGCGGCGTCGCGCCGGGCGAGGCGGGCCGGGCCGTGGTCGGATCGGTCACCGCTTCGAAGAACAAGTCCTCCAGGGATGGCCGGATCAACTGCATTTTCCGGATAATCACGCCCCGGGCGCGCAGGGCGTCGAGAATGGATTGGACGTCGGCGGGCTCGGTCTTGCCGATGCGCAGCAGAGTGCCGTCGAATTCGCACCAGGATTGGTCGGCCAGCTTGCCGCGGGCCGGCCGGCCGGGAACGGGAGCGGCGATGGAATCGAAGGTTCCGGGGAAAGCCCCGGCCACCGCCGGCCATGCCGGATTCTCCAATTCGAAAAGATAGAACTGTCTGGCCCTTGTCAACTCATCAACCGAACCTTGCCGGGCCACCCGGCCGGATACGAGGATCGCCACGCGATCGCATACGGTCTCCAGTTCGCTGAGAAGATGGCTGTTGATGAAGATGGTGGCCCCCTGCTGTCGAAGGCGCAACAGCGCCTCTCGGATGTCCCGCCGGCCGCCGGGATCGACGCCGTCCGTCGGCTCGTCGAGAATGACCAAATCCGGATTCGCTCCCAGCGCCTGCGCCAACCCGATGCGTTGAAGCATTCCCTTGGAATATTGGGAGATTTTGGCATCGGCCCAACTCGTCATGCCGACCAGATCGAGCAATTCCGCCGCGCGACGGCGGCGAGCCTGGCGAGGAGCCCCGGCCAATGCGGAGAAGAATTCGATCACCTGTCTTCCGCTGAGATATCGCGGGAAACGGTGATTTTCCGGCAGATATCCCACGCGGCCGAGTGTGGATTTGTGCCCGATGGGGTGCTCGAGGATCGTCCCCTGGGCGCTGGTCGGCCGGACGACGCTGACCATGATCTTAACCAGCGTGGTCTTGCCCGCGCCGTTCGGCCCGAGCAACCCAAAAATCTCGCCGCGACGCACCTGCATCGCCACGCCTTGCAAGGCATGAACGCGCCGGCGATAGATTTTGGTCACGTTCCGCAGGTCGATCGCGTAACCGTCGGGAATGGAGGCATTGCTTCGAATGATCGCGACGATCTTACCACGCGAACGGCGGGTTCAAAGGACTTGACAAATTCCTAAAATCGGTACATTGATCGAACTGGAAGTCGGCGTTCTTTGGAGGAGGCTCACGTGGGAATTCGCGGGAAAATGCGTGCACATCGCCCCTCGCTGCGCCACCGTTGCCGCCATCTTCAATTGGGGTTCCTGACAATCCCCTTCTTCTCCCAAACCCTATCCGCCGACAACATCTGGCAGGGTTCGACCGGCAGTTGGTTTACCGCCGGCAACTGGAATGGGGGTGTCCCAGGCTCCTCCAGCGTCGCCGACATCAACAACGGCGGCACCGCGCAAATCTCCTCCGGCAACGCCGCCGCCAGTTCCATCAATCTCGGCCAATCCTCCGGCCAAAGCGGGTTCGTCGCGATCACCGGCGGCACGCTCACCGTGGGCGTGCAGGAAGTCGCCGGCGCCTCGGGCTCCGGCACCATCACGCAATCCGCCGGAATGAACAATTCCACCACCGCTTTCGTCCTTGGCGCTAACGCGAATTCCAACGGGACCTACGATCTCTCCGGCACCGGCACGCTCAGCGCGTTGGAATACATCGGCGAATTCGGAACCGGCACCATGAACCAGACCGGCGGAACCAACAATGCCAGCACGATTAATATGGCCTCGGGCGACCTCGGCGCCACGGGCTATTACTACCTCTCCGGTGGAACCCTCAACGCCGCCGGCTCCATTCTCATCGGCTACTCGGGCACCGGCGTCTTTTCCCAAACCGGCGGCCAACTCGCCGCCTCTTCCATCCTGGACGTTCTCAACAAAAATTCCAGCCTGAGCATCGCCAACGCCAGTGATACCTCCGGCGCGGTCAACAACTACGGCGACCTCTCCCTCGCCGGCGCCGGCCCAAGTGCAACCGCCGGCGAACTGTCCATCACCGGCAATTACCAGCAGACCGATGAACTCGACATCGGCATCGGCGGCCCGAGCGCCGGCGCCGATTTCGGATTTCTCAACGCCACCGGCACCGCCTCTCTATCCGGAACCCTCGACGTCACCCTGACCGACGGCTTCACCCCTTCCTACGGTGAAACCTTCACCATCCTCACCGCCGCAACCCGAACCGGCTCGTTTTCCACTTTGAACCTGACCTACCCCGCCGGCCATTTCACCATCGCCTATACCTCGACAAGCGTCGTTCTCACCGCCATACCCGAGCCGGGTTCCCTGGCGCTGATCGCGATTGCAACGCCTCTGGCGCTCCGCCGCCGCCGCACGCGCTAGCCGAAGCGTATTTCCGTGCCGTCAGATCGGGACAACAAGATGGATGTCCCCCTTGACTTTTTCACCTTTGAATTTTTTGCCGACGGCAAACTACCGTTGATCCGCCAAAAATCCGTTGGGTTTATGGGCCGAGTAGTTCGGTGCGATATTTGGGCGCGAGTGCCTGGGCCTTGACTTGGAATGCGGCTTGGGAGGCCTTGTCCAGCTTAGCCGGCGGTGTCGTCCGGGTAGGGACGCGCACGCCGACCTGCTTGAAGAATTCTTCCTGTCCCGCAGGCGCGCAGATACACAGTAGCCGAGCCGGTTGACTAGTCGCGTTGGTGAACGAGTGCGGCGCGTTGGCCGGGATGCCAAGGGTCTCGCCTGCTTTTACAACAGTTTTCCTACCGCGAAAAGTGGCCTCGATCTCACCCTCCAGGATAGTGAAAGACTCCTCGAAGTCATGCCGGTGCGACGGCGGTCCGCCGCCCGGCGGGATGTACATGTCGATCAGGCAGTACCGGCCATTAGTGGCCTCGCCCGCCAACAGAATCGTATAGGTGTCGCCGACCAGACCGACGTGTAGCAACTGCCGATCTTCGTTCGCTCGCGCAACGGTAAGTTGTCGTTGTAGATCGTCGGGCGGAATCGTCAATTCAGTTTGGGACGCAGAATTATATTTGGGGTCCATGGCCGGTTCTCCAAAGCTGCATTTTAGGCTCGATTTTAGCGAAAAGTTCAAATCCCGATGCCTGGTTCGGCACGAGGACGGTTCACCGAAGATCGGACCCGATGAAAGCAGAGAGTGGAAAGCAGCTATCCCATCATGGCGGGCGCATAAAAAAAGGAGAGGGCCGTGCTGCCACGGCTCTCTCCAGTAAACGCTTGTCGATTTAGTAGCGGTTGCCGCCGCCGCCGGAACCGCCGCGGCCACCGCCGCCGCCGTAGCCGCCGCGACCGCCGCCGCCGCCACCGCCGTAGCCGCCGCGACCACCGCCGCCGCCGCCGTAACCACCGCGGCCACCGCCGCCGGGGCCACGGCTCTCGCGGGGCTTGGCTTCATTGACGGTCAGGGCGCGGCCGCCGTGTTCCTTGCCGTTCAAGGCCGCGATGGCCGCCTGGGCCTCCGCGTCGCTGCTCATCTCGACGAATCCGAAACCCTTGCTGCGGCCGGTTTCCCGGTCGGAGATGATCTCGGCGCTCTGGACGGTGCCGTGCGCCGCAAACAGTTCCTGTAGAGCCGAGCTATCCATTTCGTAGCTCATGTTACCGACATACAACTTCTTGCCCATTTTTGTTCTCCTCTGGAGTTGGGCGATGAACCCGTATTTTACTTTCCGGGTCCGATGAAAAGAGGCCAACCTTTTGGCCCAAACGGTAGGAGATGAAGGAGAAGAAATTGCGGGCAGAGATGAACTGTCACGGAATTCAAATCTTTCAGTCTGACTTACCTTGGATAATAATCTATCGACCTTTTGGCCGAATGTCCAGTTTTTGATCCGCCAGTAAACCTGCCCAGGATTGGGGGAGCGAATTCCCGTTCATGAATTTGTCGCAAGTCAATTGGCAATAGGCAATTGGAAATCGGCAAGCGAGACCCTTGAATCGCGATGTCTCCTGCCCACTGAAGTGGGCAGGCCGCCAAAACGCGCCGGTCAGCGAGAGGGTCAGGGCAGTTTCTCGATCTGCTCGTCGCTGGCCTCGTCCAGGGATGGGGCGGCCTTGCGGGATTGCCGGCCGCGGATGATCAGTCGGATGGGAACTTCCGGATAGGGAAGCAACTCGCGGAAGCGGTTGATCATGAAGCGCTGATAGGCCTCGTCGAGAAACTTCGGATTGTTCACAAAGAGAACGATGGTGGGCGGGGCGACGGCGGATTGGGTGGCGTAATAGATCCGCGCCTTGCGGCCGCTGGGAGTGCTGGGGTGTTTTTCCTGCAAAATCTGCCGGACCACCCGGTTGAGCTGCCCGGTCGTCAGGCGGGTGTTGGCCTGCTTGAACAGATGCTGGGCGGCGTCGATGACGATTTGGACGTTCTTTCCATCCTTGGCGGTGACGAACGCAATCGGGGCATAATCGATCTGCTTGAGTTCCTGATCGAGATATTCCCGGAATTCCTCCATGATCTGGGACTCATCGACTGACCCGTCGGCAACGTCCTTGCGGTTTTCGCGAAGTTTTTGCGGCGTGAGGTCCCACTTGTTGACGGCCAGGAGCACGGGCTTGAACTGCTCGGCGAGGTATTGCGAGAGTTTTTTGTCCGGGTCGCTGACGGGTTCGGTGCCGTCGATGAGCATGACGACGACGTCGGCGCGGCGGATGGAACGCTGGGCGCGGTGGAAGCTGTAGAACTCGATGTCGTTGGTGGCCATCCGGCGTTTTTTTCGCACGCCGGCCGTGTCGATGACGACGAGGGTTTTCCCGTCTTTCTCGAAGCGCACGTCGATGCTGTCGCGCGTGGTGCCGGGGATTTCGGAGACGATGACGCGCTGCGGATCGCCTTCGTAGAGTTGGGCGATGGAGTTGACCAGCGTGCTCTTGCCGGAGTTTCGCTTGCCGACGATCGCCAGCATCATCTGCGGGGCGGGCATCTCGGTGGGAGCGTTGGAAAGATTGACGTTCTGGCGGATAGCGGTCAGGAGTTGGTCGAGATTGCGGTTGTTCAGCGCGGAGACGCCGATGGGCGTGCCAAACCCCAGGCGGGCGAAATCGCCGAGGGCCGCGTCGGCCTTGGGGCCGTCGGCCTTGTTGGCAACGAGCAGGGTCTTGATCCCGCGGCGGCGGAGCAGCGCGGCGATCTCCTCGTCCCCGCCGGTCAGACCGGCCTGGCAGTCCACGAGCAGGAGCACCAAATTCGCCTGGGCCATCGCCAGTTCGATCTGCTGCTGGATGTGTTCGGTCAATTGATTGGGATCGACGTATCCGTATCCGCCGGTATCCACCAGTTCGACAAATCGGCCATCGAGGTCAAGCGGATACGACACGCGGTCGCGGGTAACGCCGGGCATGTCCTGGACGATGCTGATGCGTCTGCCCGCCAGGCTGTTGAGCAGGCTGCTCTTTCCGACGTTGGGCCGGCCGACGATGGCGATGACGGGCAGGGTAGGCATGGATTTTGGGTTCCGCGAAACGATGGCGTTACTGGCCATCGTGGAGGCTTCGCCTCGCACGCCGATCGCATGGGCGATCTATTTCACATCGACCGGCGTGCCGTTCTTTCGGGCGGATTCGTACATTGCCTGAATGATGGCGACGGCCTTGCGAGCTTCGGGGCCGGAGGTTTCGGCGTCCTGGCCGCGATCCCAAGCCTGATAGACGGCCTGTATGTTCTTGCGATGGAGGTCGAGGGCGATATCGGTCGCCGCCTTGCCGCCGCCGCTGGTTTTGGAGCGGTTGGTCCCAAAGCGTTCGAGCAGTTGCTGGTCCGCGGGAAGCGGGTTTTTGAACTCGAACCGTTTGAGCCCGTTTTCACTGGCGGCGGAGCCGAACTCACCGCCGAGTTCGATGCGCACGGACCCACCGGGCCACATCGCGGTGGTGCTGACAAAGGTTCCGAATCCGCCGTTTTCGAATTGCAATGCGCAGGTGAGGGTATCTTCGACTTCGATTTTGGGATGGATTCGGCTGGAGGCGAAGGCGCTGACGGTTTTGATGGGACCGACGATCCACTGAATAAGATCGACCTGGTGGACGCCCTGGTTCATGACCGCCCCGCCGCCGTCGAGCTTCCAAGTCCCGCGCCAGCCTCCCTCCTCGTAATACTGATCGGTTCGATACCAGGGGGTGATGGCGCCGGCCCAGCCGATTTTTCCAAATCGTCCCTGTTGGACGGCATCGTGCAAAATGATGTTGGCGTCGTCCCAGCGGTTCTGGAAAATGCCGGCGAGACGGACGCCGAATTTTTTCGCCGCCGCGATCATCTCGTCAACGCGATCGGGCACGATTTCCATGGGCTTTTCGACCAGGACGTTCAATCCCCGCTCCATTGACGTGACGGCCGGGGTCTGGTGATCGCCGCTGGGAGTGCAGACGTGAGCGGAATCCAATTTTTCCTTGCGAAGCATTTCCTTCAGATCGGTGTAGATGGGAACCGAGATCTTGGTGTTCTGCAGGGCCTGGCGGCCCTTGTCGGGGTCGAGATCGCAGACGGCGACGAGCTGACAGTTGGGCAACAGCCCCATGACCCGCAGGTGCATGGTGCCGACGACTCCCGTACCGATGATCGCAACACGCCATTGTCGAGACATTGTTGGGTCTCCTGAAACAGTGTGCGAATCGTATGGGGCGCAGGGGATCAGAACAAGGGGGATCAATGCGTCCAGTCCTCAACTACCAGGCCGGATATCTGCTGGAAAGCCCGATCGCGCGTTACGAGAATAGCTCCAAAATCCAGTGCGCAAGCGGCGATCCATAGATCGTTTTCTCCCAGCAAAGACCCCGTTTTTTCCAGGGCGCATTTAATGCGGGAATAGCTTGCGTCGGCGGAAGACCGAATGGGTTCGCAAGTCAGGAGGGAAAGAACGTAATTTGCGCGTTCGCGAAGTTCATTCCGCCTCTTTCCCGGCGAACGACGATCGATCCCAAAAAGAATCTCCCCGCGAACGACCACGCAGGATCGAAGCTGATCAACGGGGTTCAAGGCGGCCACTCGCGCATGGATCCTTGAATCCAGGCGCATCAAATCGCTTACGGCGTTCGTATCCAAATGGAAGAGCACCGGCTACCCCTCACTGCCATTGCCGAATGGGTCTTCGAAACGGATCGGCAATTCTCCCCGCTTGATCTCCGCTTCCATCTGATCGATATCTTCTGGCGGAATTTTGGGAAGCGCCTCGAGCAAACGCAAGAGATCTTGCGGAGAAGACGATTGGGCCGGCGAGCCGGGTTCTCGAACGTCGACTTCGTAAAGATGCCCCGCTTGCAGATTAACCGGATCAACAGGGACCAGCGCTTTTCCATCGAATTGTGCACGTAGCGTAGTCATTGAGCGAATAATATATCATATTACCGCATAATGCGGACGAATTTTCGATTTCCTAACTGAATGACAGCCGGCTTGGTCAGGCGGTGAATTTCACCCAATTGATGAATTTTCTTCTTGTTCCGCAGATCAGCATCAGATTCTGTCGAATAGGTAACGGCGAGTTGCAAATTCGTTATTTTCTTCCCGTCGATCTTTACGGCCCCTTCATCAATTTTGCGATAAGCTTCGCTCTTGGAAGCGACCAATTTGGCAATGACCAAGATCGCGGCCAACGACTCTACCGCGTCGCCCATCGGGTTCATTTCCACCATTTTGTCGGGCACGCCGCCATGCGTGGTCTTGACGAATTCCGCTTCCGCGGCGTCGGCGGAAGCGGCATCGTGCAGCCAGGCGATGAGCGTCTTGGCGAGTTTGGCCTTGGCATCGCGCGGGTTGGCCTGAATGGCGGGCTTGAATTCCTCCGGGGGCAAGTCGGTTAGAAGCGTGTAATAGCTCTCCAAAAGAGGGTCGGGCAGCTTCATGATCTTTCCGAACATTCCATCGGACCCGGACGGGGGATCGGTCACGGCGACGTAATTCCCCTTGCTCTTGGACATTTTCATCTTCCCATCGGTGCCGACGAGCAGCGGCGTGACGATGACCACCTGCGGGTCCTGGCCTTCCTCTTTCTGGAATTCGCGTCCGACCAGGTTGTTGAAAAGCTGATCGCTGCCGCCCATCTCGACGTCGGCGTCGATGACGACGCTATCCCATCCTTGCAGGAGCGGATAAAGGAATTCGTGAATGCGGATGTCGCCGCCGCTCTGGAATCGCTCCTTGAAGGTGTCGCGGTCGAGCATTTGGGCGACCGATTTTCTGCTGGCGAGCTTGATCAAGTCGATCAGGTTCATGGCCCCCAGCCACTCGCCGTTCCAGCGGACCTCCAGATGGCCCGGATCGGTCAGAAGGATTTTGCCGACCTGGGCGAGATAGGTCTTGGCGTTGGCGTCGATCTGCTCTCCGCTGAGGACCGGGCGGGTGGCGTTTCTGCCGGAGGGATCGCCGACTCGGGCGGTGTAATCGCCGATGATCAGCACCGCCTTGTGTCCAAATTCCTGGAATTGCCGGATGACGGTCAGGGGAACCGCATGTCCGAGGGTGACATCGGGAGCGGTGGGATCCATGCCGAACTTGATCCGCAGCGGTTTGCCGGTCTTGGCGCTGCTGAGCAATTTGCGCCGCAAATCCTCTTCGTTGAGAATCCGCTCGCAGCGGCGCGATAGGAGTTGAATCTGTTCATCGATGGAAATCGGCATGGGTATGGGGATTCTAAGAACGGAGGGACTCGCGCCGCAAGCGGGGCGGCCAATCCGTCAATCCACCGGCTTGGGAATCGGCGTTTCCATGGGCCGTTTCCATAATAAATGCAGCCGCCAATGCTCGTCGTCGCGGTCGGGGTAGTCGAGGCGATAGTGCGCCCCGCGGCTCTCGGTGCGCGTGTAGGCGGCGGTGGTGATCAAAAAACAGACCGTCAGCATGTTCTGCAACTCCCAGCCGCCGATGGCGTCCTGGCCCATGTCGGAGGGAGTGAAGGTTTTGTCCATCACGTACCGGCTCCAGAAGGCGATGATTTCGCGCGTCTCGGACAGGCGGTCGCCGGTGCGTTCGATGGCGCAGTTTCGCCACATGATGCTGCGGAGCGAGCTTTTGACGTCGGTCAAATCCAATTCCGTTCTGGTCGAGCGGGCGATTCGATGTTCCAGGTGATGGGGAAATTTGACCTCGTGGGACATGGCCCATCTTGCGGCATCGGCCCCCGCGCGGGCGCCGAACACCAGGCCCTCGACCAGCGAATTGCTCGCCAGGCGGTTGGCGCCGTGCAGGCCGCTGCAACCGGCTTCGCCCACGGCGTAGAGGCCCGGCAAGGTGGTCTTGCCGTGCTCGTCGCAATCCACGCCGCCGATCATGTAGTGCGTCGCGGGATGGATGGGGATCAAATCGCGGGCGGGGTTGATGTCGAATTGCTCCAGCAACTGCGACAGTTGCGGGAATCGGCCCTTGAACGGCTCGCTCGCCAGATGCCGCACGTCCAGATACACGTGGGTGAAATTCGTCTTGCGGATTTGCTGGACGATGGCCCGGCTAACGACATCGCGGGCGGCTAGTTCCGCCGCCGGGTCGTAATCCTTCATGAACCGGTATCCGTTGCGATCGACCAGATGCGCACCTTCGCCGCGGACGGCCTCGGTGATCAGGGCGCGGCTGGCGCCGGCGACGTAGAGCGTGGTCGGATGAAACTGCACCATCTCCATGTCCTGGAGCGCCGCGCCGGCGCGATAGGACATGGCGTGTCCGTCAGCGGTGGCGACTTTCGGATTGGTCGATTCGCGGAAAAGCTGTCCCGCCCCGCCGCTGGCGATGATCGTCCGCTTCGCCCAGATCAGGTTGATCTCGCCCTTGACCATCGCCAGGGCGCCCAGGCATTGCCCCTGGTCGGTGAGCAGATCGATGACGAACGACATTTCCGAAACGCGAATGGTCTCGCGGCTCTTGACGGCGTTGATGAGCGTTTGCGCCAGTTCCTTGCCGGTGGCGTCGCCGTAGGCGTGAACGATGCGGGCGATGCTGTGGCCGCCCTCCAATCCAAAGGAAAGCTGGCTGGGATTGCCCGCCTGTTTGTCGAAATTCGCGCCCCAGGAAAGGAGTTCCAGAACGCGCTTAGGCCCTTCTTCGACGACGATGCGGACCGCCTTTTCCTGGCACAACCCCGCGCCGCACGCCAGCGTATCCTGAACGTGGGATTCGATGGAGTCGGTCGGCTGAAGAACGGTGGCGATGCCGCCCTGGGCGTACCAGGTGTTGGATTGGGGGAGCGTATCCTTGGCCAGCAGGAGAACGTCGGCGCCCTCGTGGGCGGCCGCGATGGCGGCACGCAGCCCCGCGACCCCCCCGCCGATCACCAGCACGTCCGCCAATTGCTGCGCCAGACGCGAGGCCTTGAAGGAAATCAGATAGCGACGTTGCGTGAGTGGTTCAAACATGGGGATCGGGAACGCCTCAACTCAGGCGGCCATAATACACTTGGGTATTGTATGGTTGCACGACGTGCCCGTCTTTGGCGTGGCGCCGATAAATCTCGCGGAGGCGATCAAGCATTGGATCGCATCGTGGCTGGCCGGGAAGCGGGAGATAGGACGAGGACAACGCCCGCGCCAGCAAACCGTCGAGATCGAGCGATTGGGGATTGGCAAACGTCTTGTGTTGATAGCCGCCGGGAGCAAAGAAAGCGGCCAGAACCCCCGAGTCCTGTGCGGTGATGCTTTCATGGCGCACTTTGTGCCAATCGATCTGGAATTCCCTGACCATGGCATCATACGCCGCGGAAAACGAGTCCGTCGCGGCAACTTTTTCGCGGTCGTTCCAGACCAGCAAAACCCAGCCATCGGGCCGAAGAAGGCGTTGGAATTCCAGTCTTGCCCGGGCGCGATCGAACCAGTGAAACGCCTGGCCGGCAACCACAAACCCGAAACCGCCGCCTGGCAAACCGGTTTGCTCGGCCGTGCCTTTGACGCTGTGAAAGTTGGGAATACGGCCCAAACTTTTCTCGGCCGCCAGGCGCATGGCATCGTTCGGCTCGACGGCGAAGACCGGATTGCCGTTTTGCAGGAAAAGTTCGCTGAGAAACCCCGTGCCGGAGCCGACGTCGGCAACTTGGTCCGCCGGCGCCAAACGCAGTTCGCTCCGGCAGAAATCCAAAATCTCCCGCGGATACCGGGGCCTGGAGCGAACGTAATATTCAACCCGATCGGAGAACCGCCGCGTGGGATCGGGCATCGGCGCGGGGTCGTGCATCGGCGTGGGATTGGACAACTCAGGCCCCTTCGCGGGTCACGATCTTGAAGTCCTCGCGCTCGCCCACGCCGCGCAGCGGGTAATCCTTCCGCAGCGGATAACTTCCGAATCCGTTCCAGGTGAGGATTCGGCGAAGGTCGGGATGTCCGACGAAGATGATGCCGATCATGTCGTAGACTTCGCGTTCCATCCATTCGGCGCCGGGCCAGACGCCGGTGACGCTGGCGACCTTCAATCCCGGATCGCCCTTTTCCAAAACGTCCTCGTCCCGCGGCGCGGTTTTGGGAGCCGTCGGGAGCGTGGGGTCGAAAAACACCTTCAGCCACAGGCGATTGTTGTGCGGGATGCTGGTCAGGCCGTAATTGACCGCGAAGCGATGTTCGGCGCCGGGGTAATTGAGATAATCCACGCCGTTGAGTTCGGCCAGCATGTCGTAGCGGAGGCTCGGCTCGTCGCGGAGCCAGGTGCAGACGGGAAAGGCGTGCTCGCGTGGCACGACGACGGTGACCATGTCGCGCAGCTCGCCGACGAGGAATTTCACGTCGGCGAATTTTTCCTTCAACGGCTGCAACGCCGGGTGAACGATCGTTCGGTGGTGCGGCATAACCAGGGATTGTTAGGCAACCGGAGCATCAGGTCAAGATTGCCTATTGCCAATTGCCTATTGAAAGATGAGGGTCACTATTTGACGAGTTCGCGCACGGCGTTGGCGACGGCGGCGGCGGCATCGGGGCGGCCGAGGCACTTGGCGGACTCCGACATCTTCTGGCGGCGCGGAACGTCGTAGAGCAGCGATTCCAGAATCGGCCGCAATTGCTCGGCGTTTTTGCGGGCGTCCTTCTGGTCATCCATCAGCACGGCCGCGCCGGCGTCGGCCAGCACCTTGGCGTTGGCGCGCTGATGCAGGTCCTTGTGGAACGGATAGGGCATGAGGATCGACGGAACACCGCAGGCGGTCAACTCCGCGCAACTGCTGGCTCCGGAGCGGCTGATGGCCAGGTCGGCGACGGCCCAGACGTCGGCCATTTCCGGAGTGAAGTCGATCACTCGGGCGGTGATGTTCTTCTCGCGATATCCGCGGCGAACCTCCTCGCCATGTTCACGCCCGGCGAGATGGAGGATTTGCCAACCGTTGAGGGTAACGGTTCCAGCAAGAGCGAGCATGGCCTGGTTGACGGTGACGGCGCCCTGGCTGGCGCCGGTGACGACGAGGGTGTGAAGGCGAGGATCGATCTCGAGTCGGTTCGCCGCGTCGTCGTGCGGGGGAAATTTTCGAACGTCCCTGCGAATGGGACAGCCGGTGATCCTGACCTTGCCACGATGCTGGGACGAAATGAATTGCCTGGACTGTTCGAACTGGCAACAGATGACGCGGCTATAACGCATCAGATATTGATTGGCTTTCCCGGGGATGACGTCGGGATTGAGGATGGCGGTGGGGATTTTTCTTCGGGCGGCGAACTTGACGGCGACGCCGGCGGCGTATCCACCGAGGCCGACGACGGCGGCGGGTCTGCGCTGGCGCAAGACGCGGTTGACCAGCTTGCGGGTATCGCGATAGGTGAAGAAGAATTTGAGAATGTCCGCGCCGCGGGGAGGGACGATGGGTTGAGGAATGAATTCGAAGCCCGTCGGTTCGAGGATAACGCGGTCGATTTCGCGCGTGGTGCACAAAAACACGGACCGCGCATCGGGCAGAACGGTTTGCAGCGCCTCCGCGACGGCAATGCCGGGATAGAGATGGCCGCCGGTGCCGCCACCGGCCAGAATGATCGTCACAGCCTCAGACATCAATGGGGACTCAAGGCCCCGGAGGCAAGGATAACGTTTCCCGCCCCGCCAGTCAGCGCCGGGAAATGGGAATCGACAAGCCGTCAGTTATCGGACGGAGGTTTTGAAGCGGGAGGCGATCAGTCGCCGTGTTTCTGGCGAAGACGGGGGCTTAATCGAAGCATAAGCTGAACGCGTTCGATTTCGATGAGCCAATCCGCGAGGGTGGCATTCAATTCATCGCGATCGGGTCCGACGATGCCGGTGGGACATGCCGGGCCAAGCTGCCGTTGGGCGATGGCGCGGTAGCGGTTGATGGTGCGGTCGCCGTAGGCGGCGCAGAATTCGAAATCCTCGGCCAGAAAGAGCGTGAGGGGCACTCGGTCGCCGGCGTTGACGCGGAACGCCTCGATCAGATCGCGGTGCTGATCTCGATCCAAAAGCCGGAGTGAGGTTTTTTCGGGATTGGCCTCGGCAATGCGGGCGATCAGCGGACACTGCTGGACGCAATCCCCGCACCAGATGCCGCTGATGATCAGGACGTTCATTGGCCGCACGAAGCCGGCGAGGAGTTTCCTTTGCGCATCGGTGAGCGTGGCGGCATCGTACACCTGCCGCCAACGGCGGCGCTGCTCGTCCGTGCCGGTCTGAACGTAACGGTCGTACGGAAGCGCGTCGGCGAATTTGGCGGCGAAAAAGGTGGAAGTCATGGTGCATTATTAGCGCGGCGATGGGGATTTGTCATTGGTCATTGGTCATTGGTCATTGGCAGAGGGCCATTATCAAGGCATACCTGCCAATGACAAGTGACCAATGACCAATGACTAATGACTAATGACCAACGACCAATGCCATTCCCCCCAGTTTTCCACAAACGGAATTAGCCAACTGTTTTTCCATTGCCTCGTCGCGGCCGAGGGCGTACCAGTATCGGGTGGGGACTGCAACGCCTTGCTCCGTGGTGCGCGTGGGGGTTTCGGCGATGGCGGCGAACGCCCCCGTGAACTGCGCCTCCACGGTCAGCCGGCGCTCCGGGTGCGAGGATTGCTCCACCAGCACCTTGGGAGAGGCGAGGTAGGATCCGTCCGGCCGACGGGTAAGCTCGAATCGGACGGTGCGGCGAATGGTCTGAATCGAATCCAACAATACCTCTTGCGGGGTGCCGGCGTCGCTGCGCCAGACTTCGAAAAATTGTTTGGAAATCATCGGCGCGGTCGTCAGGACGCCGAGGCGACGATCCTGCTGGTCAATTTCGAACTGGTCGTTGATCAGCGTGCGGGCGCAGGCATCCCAGAGGCCGGGGAAATCCCGGGAAACAACGGAGGCGACGGCGGGCTGTTTGAACCAGTAGTCGGCGGTCGCTTGTTCGGCGGGGACGCTCATTATGGCGGGCTGGGTGGCTGGGGGAGCGTTGTTGGAATGGCCGGCGCAGCCGGCGAGGAGGAGCAAAGGCGCGATCGCCGCCAACGGACGCCCTGCCAAGCACGTCTTCCGGGTCTGCGCGGCACATTTGTCTTGTTGCGCCTTTCCCAAAAGATAAACCGCGAAGGCGCGAAGGACGCGAAGTTGCGCGAAGAAAAAAACAAGGTTTGATTTTGACCTTCGCGCGACTTCGCGTCCTTCGCGCCTTCGCGGTAAAATTCTTCGGGTTGCGGGCAGAGCTCGCGCTGGGCTGCTTCGCTCCTTCGCGGTGAGGTCTGCTTCGGGCCGGCCCGCGTAACAAAGACGGGATGAAAACAAGAGCGACGGTTTCATTGTGCGACGATGGGCTGTTCGCCGGCGGCGGGGACGTCGATATCGCCGGTCCATTGCTCGCCGACGGTGTGCAGGATGATCCCGTTGAGGGTGCCGGGGGTGCCGAGCGCGGCGCCGGCGACGATGATGATTCGATCGCCAAAGGCGGCGAACTTGCGTTCCCGCACGAGGGCGTCAACGCTTTGGACGAGGAGGAGCATGGTTTCGGGGGGCGCCATCTCGTGGGGGATCACGCCAAAATGGAGGGCCATTTTGCGAAGCACCCCATGTTCGCTGGACAGGGCCACCAGGGGAACGGGGAAGCGGCCCTTGGAGAAAATACGCGCGGTGGCGCCGGTCTGGCTCCAGACGACGACGAGCTTGACGTTCAGGTCATCGACGATATCGCGCACGCCGCGCGCGATCGCCGAGGAAAACCGCAACGTCGGCGAGCCGGTCTTGGCCGGCAGCGGCGCCGGGGTGGTGGAATGAATCAGGTAATCCTCCGTGACCTCGGCGACGTGGGCCATTGTATGAACGGTCCCCAGCGGGAATTTGCCGACGGAGGTTTCACCGCTGAGCATGACGGCGTCGGTGCCGTCGAAGATGGCGTTGGCGACGTCGCTGACCTCGGCGCGGGTGGGGCTGGCCTGCTCGATCATCGACTGAAGCATCTGCGTCGCCACGATCACGGGCTTTCCGGCGGTCTGGCAACGCCGGACCAGGTCCTTCTGGATGATCGGAACCATGGCCACGTCCATCTCCACTCCCAAATCGCCGCGCGCGATCATCAATCCATCCGACGCCTCCAGAATCTCGTCGATCTGATCCAGCGCTTCGGCCTTTTCGATCTTGGCGATCAGGTGAATGTCGGCGACCTTGTTGCGCAGGTGCTCGCGAAGGAGCAGCATGTCCTGGGCCGACCGCACGAAGGAAAGGGCCAGATAATCCAGATCGTTCTCGATGGCCCAATCGACGCATTGCCAGTCGCGGTCGGTCAGGGACGGCACGTTCACGCGGGTGTCGGGCAGATTGATGCCCTTGGAGCTTTTGAGCACGCCGCCGATCGTGCAATTGCAGCGAATCTCGGAAAAGTTCTTTTCGGTGCAGATGAAACGGAGCAGCCCGTCTTCGATCAGGAGGCGATGCCCGACCTGGACGTCGTCCACCAGGTGCGGGTAAATGCTGCTGACGCGGCGATCCTGGCCGAGACATGGGGCGCGCTGGATGACCAGTTCATCGCCGACGGCGATGGGCATGCCGTCAACCCCATCGCAGGCGGCGATCTGGGCGAGGCGGATTTTCGGCCCGCAAAGGTCCCCCAGGAGGGCGATGGGCTGGCTCCACCTGGCGGCGGCCTCGCGGATGTTGCGGAGCATCTGGAGATGCCCCTCCAAATCGCCGTGCGAGAAATTGAGCCGGCAGACATCAACGCCGGCCTGAAAAAGGGAATAGAGCGTATCGACGTCGCCGCACGCGGGACCCATGGTGGCGACGATTTTGGTGCGAATCATGTGTGTTGTCTCGCGGCTGGTCTTTGAGGAAATCATACGCGGATTGACAGCTTGCCGCCACCGGGATCGAATAGAGCTATAATAAACTTATGATAACCGCTGAAGAATATGTTCGCTGGCTGAAAGACCCGCGATGGTACGGCGAACAGGATGAGAACGGCGTTGACTTGTCGCTGATCCGCGAGAATTTGAAGTTGACGCCGGAAGAGCGATTATTGAAAGGGGATCGGGCCCGTCGAGGGGCCATCGCGTTGAGAGAAAGCGGGCGCCGACAGCCAGAGCACCAGAATGGCCAAAAGTGATCTCCACCAGATTGCCGAAGTTTTTGCCAGGCACGGGGTTGAGTTTATCGTAATTGGCGGGCAGGCCGAATCGCTGATGGGCAGCGCCCGCGTAACGTATGATGTCGATTTGTGCTATCGGCGGACGCAGGATAATCTCGAGCGCCTCGCCGAAGCATTGAAGCAGTTGAAACCGACTTTACGGGGAGCGCCGCCGAACCTCGCATTTGTTATCGACGCGCGGTCCCTGGCGCTGGGAAATAACTACACATTCGAAACGCCGCTCGGAAGTCTGGATCTGCTGGGATGGATTGACCCTCTGGGAGATTACGACGCGGTGATCAAAAACGCCGAGACACATCGGGTAGGCGACATCGAATTAAAGGTAATTGGACTGGCCGACCTGATTCGCGTGAAGGAACATATCGGTCGCGCAAAAGACCGCGACTCGCTCTGGCAACTTCTGGCAATTCAAAGACTACGCCGGGAAGGCGAAAAGGGTTAATCCACTTCATGTTGCCTTCGGTGTTTCGGCCTTCACTGGCGTCGCGATCCGGATATTCGCCTCGCGTAGCTGCTTCTCGTCAATCGGGCTGGGGGATCCGCACATGAGGTCGGCGCCGCTTTGGGTTTTGGGGAAGGCGATCACGTCGCGGATGTTGGTGATGCCGCGGAGGATCATGATCAGCCGGTCCAGGCCCAAGGCGATGCCGCCGTGCGGCGGAGCGCCGAAATGCAGGGCATCCAAAAGGAACCCGAACTTGGCCTTCTGGGCCGGCGCCTCGATACCCAGGAGAGAAAAGACCTTCTGTTGCACGTCCATGCGATGGATACGGATCGATCCGCCGCCGACTTCGGTGCCGTTGACCACGATGTCGTAGGCTTTGCTTTTGATGGATTCGACGATTGCGCGGTCGGTGGAATCGAGTTTGGTCAAATCGGCGTCCAGCGGGGCGGTGAAGGGATGATGCGTGCTGGCAAATCGCTTTTCCTGCTCGTCGAACTCGAAGGCGGGAAAATCGACCACCCAGACCCAGGCGAATTCCGTTGACGGGGCGAGTTTCAGGTCGCGGGCCATTTTTAGCCGCAATTCGCCCAGGACCTTGTGAACGATCTTCGGTTTGTCGGCGGCGAAGCAGAGAAGATCGCCGTCCTTGGCGCCGGTGCGTTCGATCAGTTTGGCGGCAATGGGGGCGAGGAACTTGGCGACGCCGGTGTCCAGGCCGGTCGCGGTCACCTTGGTAACGGCCAGGCCCTTGGCGCCGAAGCCCTTGGCCCATTCGGCCAGGGCGTCGGTTTCCTTTCGGCTGAGTTTTGAGCCGCCGGGAACGGCGATGGCTTTCACCATGGCGGCGTTCTTGAAGACGCCGAAATCGGTCTGTTGGCCCAGATCGGTCACGTCGTGCAGCGGCATCCCGAAGCGCAAATCCGGCCGGTCAGAGCCGTATTTGCTCATCGCCTCGTCATATTGCATGTGCGGGATCGGATCGGGAATTTCCTTGCCGAGGATTTCCTTCCAAATCCTCCGCAGCAATCCTTCCATGATTGTGATGATGTTCTCGCGGTCGATGAAGGACATCTCCACGTCGAGCTGGGTGAATTCCGCCTGGCGGTCGGCGCGCGGGTCCTCATCGCGGAAACAGCGGACGATCTGCATGTATTTGTCGCATCCGCTGACCATCAAAAGCTGCTTGAAAAGCTGCGGGGACTGCGGCAAGGCGTAAAAACTCCCCGGCATCAGCCGGGAGGGAACGATGAAATCCCTGGCCCCCTCGGGGGTGGATTTGGTGAGGAACGGCGTCTCGATCTCCCAGAACCCCAGATCGCCGAGATAGTCCCGCATGATCCGGGTCACGCGGTAGCGCGTGTGCAGGTTCAACTGCATCTCGGATCGCCGAAGGTCCAGATAGCGGAAGGCCAGCCGTTTTTCCTCGGCGACGGTTTCATGTTCATCCGGCGTAAACGGCGGCGTTTGGGACACGCTGAGGACGTCCAAATCCTTCACGCGGATTTCGATTTCGCCGGTGGGAAGCTTGGGGTTGACCAGGTCCTTACCGCGGGCGGCGACGACGCCGGCGACGCTGACGACCCATTCGGAGCGAAGCTTTCTTGATTCGTCGTGATGGGCCTGGCCACACGTGTCGGCGTCGAAGACAAGCTGGGTCAGCCCTTCACGGTCGCGGAGGTCGATGAAAACGAGTCCGCCGTGATCGCGGTAGGAATGAACCCAGCCGGCGAGTTTGACGATCTTGCCGACGTCGGATTGGCGGAGTTGTCCGCAGGTGTGCGTGCGATAGCGCGTTTGGATGGCTTGCATGAATAGGTTCCTTAATGAATGGTCGAGCTAACTTAGATGGAACGGAACGGGAGTCAAATGAGGAGGGGCGCGGCCGCGGAAGTCCCGATGAATCGGGACCGCCGCTGGAACGCGCCTAGCGGTTTATTTCGGCCTGACTTTCGGGAAGGGTGCACATGCACGTTGGATTATATCGGCATTATCCCCGATCTTGCAACGCCCGAAGCGTGTCCACATCGGCATCGCATGGGAGCGTGGCCAAATTAAAAACTAGCTGCGTCTCGGTTCTCCCCTCATGCCTTCACCAGCACACGCCAAGCGAAGGCATATAGCAGACCGATAGCACCGCCGAGAAATACAATTCCAGTCGCCCAAAAGGCAATGAACAAAAGAATTCCGCGAAAGTCTGGCCGCTCTCTGTCGTGTAATGCGAGAATCACAACGAACAAAAGATGCCATAGGATGCTGAATCCACTGATTGCCAGCCAGCCGATCAAAGCGGGCCAAATCGTAAACGCAAGAACGAGACCGATGGTAATTCCGTATCGCTTGTCGAGGTGGAAAATCGATACGGCAAGCGCCGCCGCGCATCCCAGGAACCACAACCAGATGAAATAGCGAACAAAAACGCGGCTTGACCAACGCATCCAGTTGCGATAACGCGGGGCGCTATTGAGAAATGCGCGTGCATTCATGATTTCGCCCGCTGGCAAGTCTGACGGTCTTGCCGACGCCAGGCCTCCTCTACAAGCCGGGCCAATTTGGCAACTAGATCTTCGCTCGTTGGTAAATGGGACATGCCGCGCGCATTTTACCGCAATTGCCTTCAGAATGATTGCCCTGATTCGCGTTGAAGGCCGAGGTAATCGTCATAGCAATGCCCGGAACTCATCCACCGACATCCCTGAATCACGGATCAGACCTCGAAGCAATCCTCGATCCAATTCGCGGTGATCCGGGATGGAAAGGTTCACGGGCGTCCCCGCCCGTACCAAGACCATGTGGCTACCCCGCTGGCGGTTAAACACCCATCCTGCCCGCTCAAAAGCTCGGCGGGCTTCTCTTCCGCTGATCACCGGAAGTTGGGGCATACTTAGCCGCGCCTAAATGGTGACCAACTCAACATCAGCCGGACCGGAAGGGTTTTCAGATTTGTCCTGCTCCGTCTCAAGCCAGGCTTCGATCGCCTCGCGGATATTCGCCAGTGCCTCGGATCGCGTGTTGCCTTGCGACCAACACCCTTTCAATGCGGGCACATGCGCAACAAAGCCACGATCTTCGCCGGGTTCGATGATGACCTTTAGCGTCATTGGCCTTCCATTATATCCCACCGCGGTTTGGCGAACCATTGGCGCATGACCTGCTCGGCGGGCTTGCCCTGGGGGGTGTATCCCTTGCCGGTCGGATCGCCGCCGGGGTGCATCTCCCACAATATCATTCCGGCCAACTGCGGCTTGCCCCACCAGCTTTGGAAAAATCCCTCGTATAGCTTTTGCTGCAAATCGTTGTCGGCGGCGAGCTGCTCCTGCGTGTAATCCCACGGGTCCTTGGCGGCGTTGGCCAGGCTGCACCAGCCGGCCTCCAGCAGGATCACCGGCTTGTGGACCTCGTGAACTTCAAACATCTGCTTTTGGATTCTGCGCCATTCATCGTTGATCTTATCGACCGACACGTCGCGGTTCTTGCCCAGCGTCCAATAGCTGTTCATGCCGATGAAATCGAGGTATTTCCAGAACGGGACTTTCCAGTACCGGTCCCAATTGGAGGAATAGGTAAGCTGTCCCTTGTAGAGGTTGCGGACGTCCCGGATGGTTTGGGTCCATTCATCGAGGTGTTCTTCGGATTCGGAGCTGACGAGTTCGGAACCGACGACGAGCACGTCAACGCCGTTGTCCTGGGCGATGCGGGCGTAGTGCTCGATCATGTCGCGGTAGTTGTCGAACCAGTCGTGCCAGTCAGTCGGGTCGAGAGTGCCGCGCCATTCGGTATCCTTGGCGGGGTGGTCCAACAGCACGATGGGCATGAGGATGACGCGAAGGCCCTTGCCTTTGGCGTGACCTATAATGTCCGACAATTGCTGGACGGTCATCGTCTTTCGCATGTCGACGTACATGCAGGTGCTTTCGGCGTTTTCCTGGCGGGCATCGACGACGAGCGAGACGGTGTCGGCGCCCTCGGCGGCGATGTCGTCGATGGTTTTCTTATACTCCTGGACCCAATCGACGCGTTGGAGCTGCATGGCCATGCCGCAGAAAGGCCGCTGGTTGGCAATATGAACCAATCCTGAAACGGGCGGCTCGGTGGTGGCGGCCTTGTCCGGCCCACCGGCGGACGTGGTCGTGGTCGAGGATTCCGTCATGGAGATGGCGCAGCCCACGACGGCGGTGTACAAGGCGAGGGCGACTATCACGATTTTTCGGCCAAACATGTGGGGCAAACAATACAGGACGGATGCGGCAGTTGCCAAGCTCTTGCCGATAATAAGAATCCAGCACCTGAATGAATAGAAAGCAGGCCTTAAAGTTCGGCAGGTTCCTGATCCGCTGGGGCATCGCCGTCATCGGCATCTGGTGGGTCATCAGCAAGATGTCCTGGCACGACCACGTCTGGGCCCTTTTGCCCGGCCAGGCCATGCCCACGAAAGACCTGACCCTGACGGACTTCGCGGCCGATGAATCCAGCGGCGTTTACCACGTCATCCTTTCCGGCCAACCGGTCACGTTGCTCCACGATGAGGTGATCAACCAGCCGGACCGCGACAACCTCCGCGAATTCGACAAGGGCAGCGGGAAGGTGGAATGCGTCGTGGCCGTGGACCTTTCGCCGGACCTGAAGCAGGCCAGGCGGCTGCTGGTGGCGGACAAGGCCGACGGACCGGTCGCCAGGTGGGAGCCGGCCTCCGATTTCCCCAATTACCAGATCACGGTGCCGCATCCTCGCGTGCAGATCGGCGTGCTGCGGATGCTCCGCGAGGCGGACATCCGTTACTTCCTGGCGGCGCTGGCGATTTTTCCGGTGACGATCCTCATCACGAGCCTGCGTTGGCACGAATTGCTCAAGGCCGTGGACATTCGCCTTAACCTGGGGCGCACATTTGTGCTGAATATGGTGGGATTGTTTTACAACACCATCATGCCGCTGGGTTCGACCGGCGGGGACCTGCTGAAGGCGTACTACGTTCGCAAGCAGACGCACCATGGCACGCGGGCGGTGATGTCCGTGGCGGTGGACCGCGTGATCGGCCTGCTCGCCCTGATCGTCCTGGGCGGCACGATGGCCGCGCTCCAGCGGCACATCCCCCGCTGCCGGCAGGTGGCCATCGCGTCGGCCGCGATCCTCGCCTTCACGGCCGCCGCCATGATTGTCTTTTACGTCCCGAAGCTGAGGCGCTGGAGCGGCCTGGAATTCATCCTCGAAAGACTCCCGTTGCAGAAGCAAGTGCGGAAGGCGATCGAAACGATGCACATTTACGCCGGCCGGCCATTTTTGGTGCTGGGCGCATTGATCGTGAGCTTCCCCGTTCACATGGTGGTCATCACGGCCGCACAGTTGTGCGGCATCGCGTTCGGCCTGCATCTCAGCGGGTTCTATTACTGGACAGCCGTGCCCGTGATCGTCCTGGCCAGCGCGCTTCCCATCAGCCCGCAGGGGGCGGGGGTCATGGAATATTTCGCCGTCAAGCTGCTGGAACCCCAGGGCGTCACGGTCGGCCAGGCCTTTGCCCTCACCATGTCCATCCGCCTCACGCAGATTTTCTGGAACCTGACGGGCGGGATTTTCGTCCTCCGCGGCGGCTACCATAAACCGAGCCAGACCGAGCAGAAACAGGCGGAGGAGGAAGACGAGCAGGAGGACGAGGACGAGAAATCCGAAATCCGAATGACGAATGCCGAACCGAGCCGCTGCGCGGAAACCCGAAATCCGAATGGCGAATGACGAAGCGAGACATTCGGTCATTCGTCATTCGGATTTGATTCGTCATTCGGATTTCCCTGGTGGCCCGTGATAATTGAAATGCCGCCTTTGATCGGTTAAGATAGAGGGTGTTGCGGCGATGGATCGCCGTCGTGTGGGCTTT
>JBEKKC010000027.1:0-33273 GCA_050010915.1 Tepidisphaeraceae bacterium
AGTCGGCGTCATTTTGTGGGTTTACTGACAAGCCGGGTGACAAGGAAACCGGACACCCTTTGGAAGTGGCGGCGGTTTCGGTGGTTGTGGAATTATCAAACGGATTAAAAGTCCGTTGCCATCGGAAGCCAACGGACGGGCGGTCAACGACTTGTGAACCCGGCGAAAAAACTTTGTCACCTGTATTGTCAGTAAACCCGCAAAACGACGCCGAGTTGAAGGCCGTTATCGACGCCTGGCCGGCGCTGCCGGTGGACGTGCGGAAGATGATCGCGGGTGTGGTCAAGGCCACATTGCGAGCAAGCGGGCAACGGAAGTAGAATCGAAACATCGGGGCGGGCAACGGGAATTGCATCCGCCCGGCCAAGGGACGGCGGACCATGGCGGCGATGATTGAGTTTGACTGCCCGAAATGTGGCAGGAAGAACCGCGCACCTCAAAACCTCGCGGGGAAATCGGATATCTGCCCCAAATGCAGGAGTAAGATCACCGTTCCGACCATAGGCTGGTGGCAAAGAGAATTACTGGGGGGAAGCGCGGTCGGGGATGATGTGACGCTGGGCAGGCCAGCCTACGCCGGCCTACGGTTCGCGTCCGGGGTGTTAATGATACTCGCGGTGCTCGGATATATCGCGGGGCCGATCGCCATTGTGGTGGGCGTCGCAGAATCGAGCACAATGGAGACCCGCGACGAAGGCAGGCTTTCGCTCCTTGCTGGCGTTGCAATTCTTATCGGCGCAGCGGTTCAGCATGGACTATCCGCCGCGTGCAGCGCTGTGCGCGACATCGCCCGCAATAGCTGGCGGCTGCGCGAAATCGAGAATCACTTGCGAGCGTCAACCGGCGGAAACGATGGGCATGGTGAAGGCGCCGCGATGGGGCATCCTCCCGCCGGACATCCCGCTGACCAGGAAAAGCCGCAAGCGGTTGAAAGATGCGCCAACTGCGGCGCCAAGATCGGCCCACAGGAAACACCGTTCGTGTTGAATAACAACGTGGTCTGCGCGGCCTGCCATCGCCGGCTGGCAACCGCGAACCTACCCGAGCCGATACCGCCGGCCCCAAGCAAATGAGCCAATGGGCGGTGAACTGCGGCGGATGCCACGCGGATGGCCGGCTTGGGCGATGGCCGGGCGGGCAAATCCTTGGGGTCCTCTATTCATTAGTAAACGCTAGGGACAGTGTGGCCCGCCACCAAAAGAGGGCATCGAGTGAACAAACAACCAAATTCCGAAGGAAATCGGCACAAGCCAACGGCGACCGCCGGGCGAATTTGCGGATCATTGGCGACGTGCGATAATGCTGCGGTCAAATCGAAAGGGCGCTCGTGGACAACTGCGAGAACTGCGGGGCGACCATCGGCAAGCTGGAAACGCCCAACGTATGGCAGGACCATGTTGTCTGCGCGCAGTGTTACGCCAAGATGGCCGTAGCCGCTGCGCCCGTGCAGCTTATCGAGCAAACCTCCAAGAAATGGAAGAAGTGCCTGGCCATCGGTGCGGTCGGCGTGCTGCTCGGGGTCATTTTCATACTGGTTGGCGAGTCAAACGCGACCGGTCCAGGCATTGGGGTGTTCGGCGTGTTCGGCTGGCTGCTATTTTTCGCCGGCTCCGTATTGAGCTTGGTTGGAGCCGTGGGCGCATGGTGGTATCACGGGTAAATCGCGCGGCGTTGTTGCCAAAGCCAACAATGCATCGCCAACCGCCGGGATGGCCACCGCGCATTGCAACCGCCGATCCCAAGCGGCCGTAGTGAATTCAGAAGCGGGAACATCGGGCTTGATCCCCCGATGAAAGTTGGGCCAGCGGCGACGGGCAGCATCTACCCCCGTCCGCCCTGGCCCGGCCCTTCCCGGAAAGGTAGATGCATGTCAGGCAGTCACATTCCTTCCAATGACACCGCGCCAATGTCGCAAGAGGTGTGCGTGTGGATACGCCGATACCGGAAGCTGTCAGCGAAAATAGTGGCGGCAGGCGATGCGAGAACGGATAAACAAAACGAAAACAAGCGGAGGTGTATCGGCGGCTGGCGGACGCGGCCGCGCAACTTCAAATCTACTCGGAACAATGGGGAATCGTGACCGTGCGGCTGCGCGCGGTGGAAGAGACGTGTAGGCACAATGGCTCTGTTCTGACGGACGACTTGGACGGCGCTGTACGCGAGTGGCGGAAACCCCTCCGTTTCCTGCGGGCGTGGGAAGACGGCGAGTTGGACCGCGCCGTGTACCTAATCGCGCGGGAAGCGGAAATCAGACTGAGGAGCAAGCCGGCGCCCGCTCCGGAATGGTCACACCCGATGCAAAAAAAAGTAATTGCTGCCCGGCTCGGAGTATCGACAAAGGTTTTGGGCGAGCTTGTCAAAAAAGGGGTGTACGAAATTGACGACATGGGCTTGCAACAAGCGTTCCGACTTCGCGTGGATGGCCTTACACCGGAAATTCGTTCGCGTGTTTGCGCCCCACCGGAAGGATAGCGCCGCGGCGTCCAACTCACGCCCACAGTTTCCAACTCACGCCCTGGCCATTTTGAGCCTGTGTTTCGCTGGTTTTCAAGCCTCTTGGCCGTATGGTCAAAGACGTGGACGCACAAAAAACATTCGAGCCGCTACGGCGCGTCGCAACCCGGCTTGGCCTTCCGCCATCCTGGCTTCGTGGTGAAGTGACCGCCGGGCGCGTGCCGGCGCTTCGCGTCGGGGAAAAAATTCTACTCAATCCCGATGCCGTTGAGCGGGCTTTGTTGGAGCGCGTACAAAACGACGCATCGCCGGAAGGGGGCGCAAATGCCGGTTGAATCCGCCGATGCCTTGTTGCTGTCCGCCGCTGACGTATCCCGTCGCTTGGCAATCTGCAAAGGCCATCTTCATGGGCTTCGGCGGGCCGGGAAATTCCCGTTGACACCGATCCGCCTTGGCCGGGCTGTGAGATTTTCCGCCGACGAATTGACGCGATGGACGCAAGCCGGCTGCCCGGCCGCGGATCGGTGGCGCCTGATTCAACAGGCGGAAGCGGATCGCGGACGGCGGGCAACAGGATGACCAACAAAAAACCGCGTGCCGTGGGGAGCGGACACGCGGCAGATTGATCGAAGCATGGACAGTGTAGTACGCCAACCCACAAGACTTCACCGCAACGGGGATCCCAAAGCGGCTCGGCCTGGCGGATTCTTTGTGAGCTTCAACGCGCTGGTGGACGGCGGATGGCTGGGGCGACTATCGGCCGTTGAGACGCACGTCTTGATAATCCATTTCCGGTTCATGGGCGCCGATGGAATCGCCTGGCCATCCTGCCGAAAGATTGCCGAGCTACTCGGTCATAGCTCCGCGCACCACGTTCAACGCGCCCGCCGAAGTCTGATCGGCCGCGGTCTGCTGGTAGATGCCGGGGGATGGACCAATGGGATCGACGCGCGACGCCTCAAGCTGGTCATTCCACCCCCGGCGCAATCGGCCACCCCCGGCGTAATCGGCCGGAGGCCGAATCGGACCGTGACCCCCGGCGCATTGCGCCCACCACCCCCGGCGCAATCGGACCCTGACCCCCGGCGCAATCGGCCGGAGACACTCCCTTATGACTCTCCGATAGAACAGACCAATGAACAGCCGGGCGGTTTCGCCGCTGCTGCTGACGATAAATCAGACCAAGAAAAGGCGGCGGTGAAAGCCGAACTGAAGCGCGTTCGAATCGGCGAGCCAATGCGGAGCCGGCTTGCCAGCATACCGGGACTATGTGCGGTCCACGTTTCGATCATCGAAGCCGAATTACGCGAGGCAGTGAAGGGCAACGCCGCGCACATGCCGGGCTGTATCGTCAACCGGCTCAAAAGTGGCGAGCAGTTGCCGGACACGATCGGGCCGAAGCGGATGTGCACTCTCATTAACGCTGGCCGCATCCGCCGCATCGGTGAACACGCAATCGACGTGAACGGCGAACGCGCAACGTGGAACGATCACGGCGTCTATCTTCCAGGCGGTTGCACAATTCCCGCGGCGGAATTGATCGCGGGACTAATCGAGATGCGCTGGGAGCCATCGCCCCAATGATCGGCGAGCCGTCCATCCTGAGCGAAGCTATCCGCGGCGAGATTGCCGACGATTGCGAGGCCGTCGGCTACTCGCCTGGCGATGCCGCCCGGCTTGCTGATCGGATCGTCGATGGATGGTTGCTGCCGGGCCTGGCGGTTGCGCTCGAGGGCCGCGTGGACACGCCAGCTTGCGAGCCTAGTGCGGCGCGGTGCTTTGAGGCCATGCCGTTGACGGACAAATCGGCGCGGAGACGTGCGGGCGGAAATCATCTTGCGAAAGCTGGGGCGGCGTGGTCCGAATTTCATGGCGGCATTTGCACAGTGATACCGGAGTGGGTATAGTTATGTCAATGGAACTGACAACAGCACAAGCCGCGGCAAGGTTGGGAGTATCAGCAAGGCGCGTCCGGGCACTGGTTCTGGCCGGGCGGATCATAGCACGTCGGCCATCGCCGGCGCTGTTGTTGATCGACGAAAAGGAACTCGCCAAGGTGAAGCATCGCAAGCCCGGCCGGCCCTGGCCGAAACGGAAGGGTGGCAGGAAATGAGCAAGCCTGCAAAAGCCATCTTTCCCGTGGAACGGATCGCCGGCTCGATTTACATCTTCCGGGGCGAGCGGGTAATGCCGGACGTGGCTTTGGCCAAGCTATACGGCGCGCCGACTAAATCGCCCAATCTGGCCGTGCGCCGAAACGCCGGGCGATTCCCCGCGGACTTCATGTTTCAATTGACCTCCGATGAAAGGGACGGTTTGAGGTTGCAATCTGAAACCTCAAACAAGGGCCGCGGCGGGCGGCGCTATCTTCCCTACGCCTTCACCGAACAGGGCGTGGCAATGCTGTCGAGCGTGCTGCGGAGCAAACGAGCCGTGGCCGTCAACATTGAAATCATGCGGGCATTTGTCCGCCTTCGGCAAGTGCTGGCCACGCACGCCGGCCTGGCCCGGCGACTGGACAATTTGGAGCGCCGCTCCACGGAACACGACAGCAAGATCGAAGCGATTTTCGACGCGATCCGGGCGCTGATGGCCCAGTCGGACGATGAACCAAACCGGCCCCGGATCGGTTACGAAACGGAACGCAAAGGACGGTGACGTATGAAACTGCGGAGAGTGCTCACCACTGAAACATTACCCGAAGGCCGCAAGCTGAAAAAGCGATCGGTTAAGTGGTATGCCGTGTTTTGCGATTTCAACGGATGGTTGCGTCGGCTGCCGCTATTTGAGGATCGCCGGGCGTCGGATGCGATGGCCCGAATTGTGGACCGGCTGAATAGCCTGCGCTCGAGCAATGACACCCTGCCGCCGGACCTGGCGCGGGCCGTCGATGAAATGCCGTCGCCAATGCTGGCCAGTTTGGCCAAATGGGGAATCGTTCGGCCGGAAAAGGCCGCGACAACAAAGGCGCTGGCCGATCATGTTGAAGATTGGCGGGCGGCGCTGCTGGCCAAGGGGAACACGCGGGATTATGTGGACCTGTCGGCAAACCGGGTGCTGCGCATCGTGACGGGATTAAAACTCACCACGGTTGGCGACGTGTCCGCAAGCCGCGTGCAAACTTTCCTGGCCGGGCTTCGGCAGGACCGGAAAGACGACAAGGGGAACGTCCACCCCGGCATCGGCGCGGCGAGCTTCAATTACTACCTGCGCGATGCGCGATCCTTTTTCCGATGGATGGTCCGCGACGGCCGGGCGTTTGAAAGCCCACTGGCGCACCTGCAAGGTGTCAACGCCCGCACGGACAAGCGGCATGATCGCCGGGCGCTGGCCGTCGATGAGCTTCGATGGTTGCTGGACGTGACGGAGCGCGGCTACACCACCACCGGCCCGGATGGCAAGCCGTCGCAAGTTGTTCAAGTGGTGGAGCGGTATGGCATGAGCGGAGCGGATCGGGCGATGTTGTACCGCCTGGCCGTCGAAACCGGCTTGCGATCCGCCGAGCTTCGGAGCTTGACGCGGGGAAGCTTCAATCTGGCGGGCAACACGCCCACCGTGGCCATTGCCGCCGCCTACGGGAAGAATCGCCGGCAGGACGTGCTGCCGTTGAAGCCCGACACCGCAGCGATGCTGGCAAAGCACCTGGCCGGCAAGATGCCGACGGCGCCGGCATTCACCATGCCCCGACGTGACACGATCATCGACATGATGCAAGCCGATCTCACCGCCGCCCGTACAGCATGGATTGCCGCCGCTGGCACGCAACAGGAACGCGGGGAACGGGAAAGTGGCACATTTCTGGCCTACAAAGACGACGCGGGCCGCTGCGCTGATTTCCACGCCCTGCGGCACACGTTCATTTCCAACCTTGCCGCCGGGGGCGTTCACCCCAAAACGGCGCAACGCCTGGCCCGGCATTCCACAATCACGTTGACGATGGACCGCTACACCCATTTGCGGCGTGAAGATTTGGCGGGGGCGCTGGAAGTTCTGCCGGACTTGTCCAGCACCCGGCGCGTTGCCGTGGCGACGGGAACGGACGGCCGGGAAGATTTGTCACCCTATTTGTCACCTGGCGGTGAAATTCGGTTCAATCCAATTGAATCCAGTACAATCGAAATGGCGCACGGGGCGAGTGACGAATCACTCGGAAAATCCGATGAAAACCCCGCGTTTTCCGGGGGTAATGAATCATTGAGCACGCTGGGACTCGAACCCAGGACCTACGGATTGTCCATGCCGACGTCCGCCAATGTTCCGAAGCCAGGAAGTGCGGGGCTGATGGTGATAGCTGGATTCGGAATTCTCGCCCGCCGGCGGCGCAGCAATCCCCCACGCGGCAATTTGTCATACCATTTGCATAGAATTAGGTAATTTCCTGATTGCAAAATCGAGCGGTTGTTGGAACATGACAGCTGAGTGGATGGAGCGGGGTAGTTTCAGATCACTTCTCCACGACTGACCTTTGACACTCGGCGGGAGGAGTCATGCGGTTGGGAAGATTTCACGTCGATCAAAAGGATCAGCGGATTCAAATGTCAGCACTCTTAAGCCATAGCGGGCCATATCTCGGGCCGGCTAGGCGCAGGGCGAAGGAGGATCATCATGGAAGCCGTGAAAGGTCGCGTCATTTCTAATTCCTCGAAAAGTGAGAACATCGCCAGAGAAAACGCAAGAAAGCGGCGAGGTATCGGCTTGCTGGCAATGGCGGCGGCATCAGCCGTTTGTCTGCAAATGAGCCATCGCGCGCTGGGGGCAACGGAAATCTGGACCGACGGCAGCGGAAACTGGGCCACCGCCGCCAATTGGAACAGCGGCGCCGGCCCCGTCCCCGGAGCGGAAGATACCGTTGACATCACCAATGCCGACGGCACCAGTCGGACCATCACCTACAATTACACCGGCAGCGCCATCACGCTCGGCTCGCTCACAATCGACAACGATGGCGGCGGTACTAACACCCTCTCGATGACCAGCACCGGCACGTCCCTCGCCGTAGGGAACGAATATCTCGGCGATTCTAATACTTCCACCCTTCCCGGTCGGGGCGTGCTGATTCAATCGGTTGGCACCAATGCTGTGTCGAATTCCCTGTTTCTCGGCTACGGCGCCGACGATGCGGGGTCTTACACCTTCAGCAGCGGCGTACTCTCGGTCGCCGGAACTGGATACGTCGGCTACGGCGGCTCGGGCACTTTCACGCAGAGCGGGGGAACGGCGTCGTTCAGTGGGCAAGACAGCAACGGCAACAGCCTGAGCCTCGGCGATCAAGCCGGCGGCAAGGGCGTCTACAATCTCATCACCGGAAATGTCAGCGCCGTTGTTGAGACCGTGGGCAACTACGGGTCTGGCACGTTCAACCAGACTGGCGGCACCAATACGGTCAGTACCTCCGTCGTTCTTGGAGTCGGCTCAGGGTCAGCGGGCACCTACATACAGACCGGCGGCACCAATACGATCAGCGGTTTCCTCAATCTTGGATTCTACTCAGGGTCAACCGGCACCTACACGCTGGGGACTGGCGCCACCCTGTCGTCTCCCATCGAGTATGTCGGTGGGGGCGGAAACGGCACGTTCACCCAGACCGGCGGCACCAACACGCTCTCCACCAACCTTTACCTAGGCCACAACAGCGGTACAAACGGCGTTTATAGCCTCAGCGGCACCGGCTTGCTCTCGGTCGCCGGAACCGGATACGTCGGCTACAACGGGACAGGCACTTTCACGCAGAGCGGGGGAACCGCCTCGTTCAGCGGATTCGACAGCGTCGGCACCAGCCTTTACGTCGGCGATCAATACGCCGAGAACGGCACTGGCTTCTACAGTCTCAGCGGCGGAAACGTCAATGCCGCGGGCAGTGAGAGCATAGGCAACGGCACGTTCAACCAGACCGGCGGAATCAATACGGTCGGCGGCTCCATCTCGCTTGGAGCGAACTTCAGTAACACCGGCACCTACAACCTGGGGACTGGCGCCACCCTGTCGTCAGGCGAAGAGTATGTCGGTGATTACGGCAACGGCACGTTCAACCAGACTGGCGGCACCAATACCATCAGCGAACTTCTCGAACTTGGAGAGATGGGAGGTTCGGCGGGCAGCTACACGCTGGGGACTGGTGCCTCCCTGTCGTCTCCCTCAGAGTATGTCGGTGATGGTGGCAATGGCACATTCAACCAGACCGGGGACACGAACACAGTAAGTGACAATGTCTATCTAGGCGATGGTTCAGGTGGCATCGGTCAATACACGCTCAGCAGCGGCGCGGCGACCATTTCCAACACCCTTACAATCGGCGCCGGCTCGGTGTTCACTCAAACCGGCGGCTCTCTGTACGCTTCCGGCGAGTACGTTCACGGAAGTTTTGTCCAGTCCGGGGGGACACACACCGTAGGCCCCCCCGAGGGATCATCTGCCAGTTTGACAATTTCAGGCAGTGGTCCAGCGGCTTCCTACTCGCTTTCGAACACTGGGGAATTGGTTGTCCAGGGTACCGTTTACGTGGAAAACGGCGCGGTATTCAGCCAGTCCGGTGGGTACGCGAGCGATGGCGCGCTCTCGGTCGATACGTCCGCCACATACAACCTTAACGGCACTACCGGGATGCTTGAGTCCGAACGCGAAACTGTTGGATACTCCGGCGCAGGCGCCTTCAATCAAGGCGGCAATACGACTAACGCCGTAGTAGGACTTCTCTACCTCGGTTATAATTCAGGCTCAAGCGGAACATACACAATGACGGGCGGCCTCCTTGAGACGCTCGACGTGATGGCCCAGGAAATCATCGGCGATAATGGAACGGGAACTTTCGTCCAGTCGGGCGGCACAAACAATTTCAGCGATGGCACCCTTTGCGTCGGCTACGGCGCCAGCGGCTCTTATTCTCTCAGCGGCACTGGGACGTTGACGGACGCCCCCGGCGGCAGTTCTTTTCTGTATATCGGCGAAAGTTCGGGCGTCACCGGATCGTTCATTCAAACCGGAGGCTCAGTTTCCCTCGCCGGCACGGTGAGCGAAATCGTCGGCGTCAGCGGTTCCGGCACTTATTCGCAAAGCGGGGGCACAAACACTATCGGTGACTACCCTGGCGGCGACAATTCTTGCATTCTCACGCTTGGCGCGAATGCCGGATCGAGTGGCGTCTACACCCTCAGCGCCGGAACCTTGTCCGTTAGCAGCAACCCGTACGGCAATTCAAGCGAAAACATCGGTAGCTCCGGCTCCGGCACCTTTATTCAGACCGGCGGCGACAACACCCTGGGTGCCACAACTTCGCTTTGTATTGCGGCTGCCAGCGGAAGCACCGGGTCTTATTCCCTCTCGGGGACCGGCACGCTGAGCGTTGGCGGAACTGGATACGTCGGTTATAGCGGCAAGGGCACATTCACGCAGAGCGGGGGAACGGCGTCGTTCAGCGGATCGGACAGCAACGGCAACAGCCTGAGCCTCGGCGATCAAACCGGCAGCCAGGGCGTCTACAATCTCAGCGGCGGAAACGTCAATGTCGCGCATAATGCGGCCGTAGGCAACGTCGGGTCCGGCACCTTCAATCAAACCGGCGGCACCAATTCCTTCGGAGGAAACCTTGACATCGGGTGCGGAGGGACCGGGAACTACATGTTGAGCGCCGGAACGTTGTTAGCCGCGGGTTCTACGTATAACGAAATTGTGGGCGACACCTCGAGCGGGACGTTTACCCAATCGGGCGGGGTAAACTCCATGGCCGGCGTTGCTCTTGGCGTCGGATGCAACGCGGGAGTCACAGGGACTTACTTGCTCAGCGGATCAGGCGTTATCGACAACGGCGAAGGGGAAGAGATTGGTGGCGATGGCACATTCATTCAAACCGGGGGCACCAATAGCATCGGCCTTTCAATATTTCGAATTGATGCCGGCGGTCTTTACTCCCTTAGCGCCGGCACGCTCAATATGTTTAACGGCAACATTGAAGAAATATACGGCACGTTCAATCAAAGCGGTGGAACAAACGTCCTGGAGGGTCCGTTGTGGCTGAGCGGCCTGTATTCCCTTAGTGGAACTGGTACCCTTACCGTTGAGGGACCCAGCACAGGCATCGGTGCGGGCGAATCGATCGGCGGCACGTTCAACCAGAGCGGTGGCACTAACCAGATCGGCTTCCCTAACGAAGGCGTCGCGACTTTTGCGGTCACCGGCGTTTACAACCTGAGCGGGGGAAGTCTCACGACGAAATATGGCACCATCAATTCTGGGACCATAAATGTTACCGGCGGGTCCGCCAACCTCGGCGCAATCACCGGCACGGGCACGCTCAACGTCGGCGACGCCTCCGCCAGCGTCACCGCTTCGGGCTTGCAGCAGTCGTCCGTCACCATTACTTCAACCGGCGAACTGACGCTGACCGCCGGCGGCGCGACCAATGCGGTCAACTCCCTGGTCATCGACAGCGGCGGCGTGTTTAACCTGACCAGCACGAAGCTAATCATCAACTACGGAAGCGGGTCCGATCCGATCACGACGATCGCCGGCTACATCAAGTCCGGCTACAACGGCGGGCACTGGAACGGCCCCGGCATCATGTCCACGACGGCGCAAACGCCCACCAACGGGCTTTATTACGGCGTCGGCTATGCCGACGGAAAGGACAACGTCGTTGCCGGACTGTCCTCCGGGCAAATCGAAGTGATGTACACCCTGCTCGGCGACGCCAATCTGGACGGCTTGGTGAACGGTACGGACTTCAACATCCTGGCGGCGAACTTCAACCAAAGCATCGCCGGCTGGGACCAGGGCGATTTCGATTACGACGGCCTGGTGAACGCGGCCGACTTCAACGACCTGGCGGCGAACTTTAACCAGAGCGCCAGCGGCGCTGACGTGTCAGCCGGGGACGTTTCGGCCCTGGACGCCTTCGCCGCGGCCAACGGATTGTCCTTACCGACGTTCAGTGTGCCGGAGCCGGCGAGTGCGGTGCTGATGGTGATGGCTGGATTGGGAATTCTCCGCCGGCGGCGACGCAGATAACGCGACAGGGGCGGACAAGCGTCTGACGTTGGCAGACACGGTGTCCGCGGTCGCGCGTGATCTCAATAATGGAAATGGCGTCACCCGTGTCGTCAGCCAGACGCGCCGGTTATGCTCCTCCACATATCGTTACGCGAAAACTGCCGGAATTTGGCCGTCGTCTTGATCGTGGTCGGCGTGAAGGCTGATGGACCGCCGGAAAGGGTTTTTATCGAGTGAAGACCGGAGCGGGGTTGTGGGATTACAATATCCGTCGCCGCCCGCTCTTGATCTGTGGGCAGAGATTCTGCGAGGCGTGCCGCGGTCGCGGCTGATCGTTCATTCCCAACCGGGAGCGCACCTGGATGCGGTGCGAGAGCGGCGCCGGTCTCGTTTCTTCCGGGCTTGAAGGTGTATCCCGCCTGAAAGTGAACGCGAGTTCCTGGTTGCGAGGGGCTATACGGCTGGCAACTCGCCGCTGAACGGGGCTTATACCGGGTACCCTGCGGCATGCTTCCGTGGCACGGCGGCCTGCTGAATAATGGATGCATAAAAAACCTCCGCCGGGCAAGCGGAGGTTCTAGGCGATTCGTCAAGAATCAACCCTCTCCAAAGCTTCATTGCCGACGGCGCCGGGCAAGCACGCCTACGGCGCCAAGTGTCAGAAGACCCAACGACGCCGGCTCCGGAACACTGGACGTCGGCAAGGACAATCCATTGGCTGCCGCGAAGGCGTCGAGGGCCGCAAAGTCGCCGGCTGAGGCTCCGCCGCTGACACCCTGGTTGAAGTTCGCCGCCAACACGTTGAAGTCGGACGCGTTCACCAGGCCGTCGTAGTTGAAGTCGCCCTGGTCCCAGCCGGTGATGCTCTGGTTGAAATTCGCCGCCAGGATGTTGAAGTCCGAGCCGTTCACCAAACCGTCCAGATTGGCGTCGCCGAGCAAAGTGACCTTCACTTCGATCTGTCCGGAGGGAAGGCCGGCGACGACGCCGTCCTTGCCGTCGGCGTAGCCGACGCCGTAGAGCAGGCCATTGATCTCTGTTTGTGCCGTCGAGGAAATGATGCCCGTGCCGTTCCAGTTGCCGCTATTGTAGCCGCTTTTGATTTGCGCCGCGATCGAGGTGATCGGATCGGCGCCGGCGCCGTAGTTCACGATCAATTCGTTGTTGGTGACGTCGAAGGTTCCGCTGTTGGAAAAGTTGTCCACTTCCACAATCACGCCGCCGCTGGGGCTGACGATGCTGCCTTTGCCCGTCGCAGCTATGGAGAGCGCATTGGCATGGGTGGGGTCGGCGAATGTAATGAGTCCGCCGGGGTCGACGGTGATGATCGATTGATAAGTCACCGTCCCGGTACCCGTTTGTGATAATGTTTTCCCGGAATTGATCGTCACCGGATTGGCAACTACCAAGCTTGCGCCGGGGGCAACATTGAACACCGTGTTGCTGGCAATGGTCAACGGCAAATTGATCTCGTCCATTTCTTGATCGACCTCCACCGTGGCGCTGTTCGAACCGGTGCCCTGCAACGTGAGGCTGCCGGTTCCGGTGATCTCATATTCGGAGGCGTTATTAAAATGCAAGGTGCCCACGGTAATCGGAGTGTTCGTATAGACGGTGGTAGCCGACGAAGTCGCGTTAAAAAAATCAGCTTCCACCCCAGCCCCATTGGGTACCAATCCAAAGTTCCAGTTCGCCGCGTTGTTCCAGTCGCCGCTGCTGTTAGGGAACCACGCCGCGGCGCCCGGCGGAGTGCCGGCCCCTTCAAGGTCCGCATCATCGACGAAAGCCGCCTGCTGTCCGGTGCCGGTACTGCCGCCGGTAAAGTCGAAGCTCACCAGCACCTGGGTCGCCCCAGCCGGAGCAACTGCATTGTTGATTGAAAACTGAGTCCATGTATTAACTGTCGGCGAAGCCGGCATGAACAACTCGGCCGGTGTACCAATCTCCGTCGCCGTCCCGCCAGTGCCAACGGTCCCATTGCCATACCAAGTCATTTCCATATCCGTGGAAATGCCGGTAACGGTCGAATACCCGGTTTCAAAATCCCACCAGGCGCTCAGACTGTAGTCGGTCCCGGCTTGAACGCCGCTGACGTCCTGGTAAACGCCCCCGTACGGTTGAAATGTCTGGAGCCAAATGCTCCACTTGCCCGTGTGGGCCGCGTAGTCCGCCCTGAGTGCGCCATTTCCGGCGTTGTCATTTGTGGCGGGCAGATAAAGTGTCCAACCGTTAACCTGACCGGTTGTGGGGACACTGGAACTGGTCGAAGTTTCAAAACTGGGATTGAGCAGCAGATTGGTTGCGCCAGCCGGCAAGACCATTGTGGAAACGACGAGCGCCACCGCCCCGCCCAACAATTCGGTTTTCTTTCCAAGACGATTACGCATTCTGCCTCCTCGGCTCTGTTGGATGTGAATATCCAGCGTGCGACGCACAATTTGATTATTATGCTTCTCTCGCCGCCTCTATTATCACGAATGTAACCGCTTTCATTTTCGCACTTCGCGACGGTCTGTCAAGGGAAAAATTATTGGACGCGGTATTGTGTGGCAAAACGGCGGGCGCTGCGTCGTCACACAATCACACATGAGAACAAGCCGGGTTCCCCCGTCCCCGGGACTCCGATTCATCCTGATTCGTCCGAAAATCGTGGTCCAACCCTTCAAATCATCGTGATATGTTCGGCCCCGGGGACTCTGATCCGGGCTCCGCGTCACTTTTGATCGCACCGGTGAGATTCCGCGAATTGGCAAAATTGATGAATAAGCTTGTAACCGCTTTCCCTTGGACTAGAATTGTGGCGGGTTGTTCAACTCGATCATGCTGTATTACTGGCTTGAGTCAGAATAGCAGGATGTGCTTTGTTTCGTTTGACCAAACATTCGTCGTTTGGAGGTACAGATTGGGCGTAATATCAATCGACAATCTATCGCCGGCCATTACAACGGAGCCAGCGCAGTTCGAGCTTGCCGATGAATCGGGCTTTCAAGCCCATGTGCTTACCTCTGATGAGAATGGCGTCACCATCAAGGCGCTGCCGAGCGGTTGCATCTATTCAATTGAGCGCGGCGAGATCTTAATCAACCAGATCCTGGCCAGCCCGCTCGCCGGGGGAATCCATCGGATATACCTGCGTATTTTCGACCAGGACGTTTTTTTATCCGCGGAAATCGTGGGGCCAGGCACGGCGAGCGAGTTCACTGCGGCCCCGGATCGATTCCTTTGGACGGGATCCTGGCACGGTTTGAATTATCGCTGCCACTGCTGGCTGCCGCAGGGCAGCGATTCCTGGGTTTTTCAAGTTAATATTGAAAATCGAACCGGGAAAACGGCCAATTGCGATGCCGTGTTGGTACAGGACATTGGTCTGGCGACGCGCGCCCACGTGCGAACCAATGAGAAATATACCTCACAATATCTGGATCACTACGCGGTGCCTCATGCGGAATTGGGCCATCTGCTCATGACGCGGCAGAACCTGCCGCAGGCGGACGGAAAGCATCCGTGGCTGGTTCAGGGTTGTTTTCCGAGGTCCGCCGGATTCTGCACAGATGGTTTCGATTTCTTCGGTGTCGGGTACAAGGTGGACGGGGCTGCCAAGGCGCTTTCCTTGAACACGATCGGCCAGCACGTGCGGCAGTATGAGGCGGCGTTCACCGCGATGCAGGGGAGCAGCGTTGAAATCGCCCCGGGGGCTTGCCATACGTGGAGCTTCTTTTCCCGGTTTTTGGCCGACCATCCGCAGCCATCGTCCGCTATCGATGCTGATCATCGCTCGCTGCGAAATCTACGCCAAGCATGCGAACAAATGGCTCTTGCGTCCTCGGATTTGACGACACCGGCGAAGCGGAAACGAATGGGCAGCCTCTTCCAGACAGCCCCTCTGCATGAGACAAAGGATTTCGACGAAAGTGACATTCGCAAGCATTTTCCCGGCCAGATCAGACACGAGGAATTTGACGGTCCTCGGCGACTTTCCTTCTTTTTTGGCGATGATTCCCGTCATGTGGTGCTGAAATCAAAGGAGTTGGCGCTTGAACGACCCCACGGTCATATCATGCGTTCCGGCCAAGGGTTAATGCCCGATGCGGAGGTCATGTCCTGCACCTTCTATGCCGCCGGCGTTTTCGGCTCGCAACTGGCGCTGGGCAACACGGTTTTCGGGAAATTTCTTTCGACCGCCAGGGATCCACTCAACATCGTTCGATCAAGCGGGCTGCGGATATTCGTGCGGCAGCGTCCCTCCGGCTCCTGGGAACTGTTAGGCGTTCCGTCGGCTTTCGAGATGGCGCCTAATTTTTGCCGCTGGTATTACAAAGGCGAGAGGGATCTTTTGACCGTGACGTGCAATTCATCGGATGAAGATGCGGCATTCGCTTTTGTCGTTCGCGCGGACGAACATCCGGTGGAGTTGCTGATTTGCGGCGAAATATCGGCCGGTCCCCAGGAATATGAGTCCTCTCCGCGGTTGACGATCGACGCTCGACAGGCGCGGATTACCGTTCAACCGGATCATCGTTCGCGGCTGGCGCAGCGGCAGCCGAATATCGCCTTTTATGCCGTGAGTTCGACCCCGCACGCGATCGAGACGATGGGCGGCGATGAATTGATTGGGCCGATGAATCAGTCGCCCTCCCTGCCCTATTTCGCGATACGCAGCCATCCGACAACGGAATTTTCGCTCAATCTTCTTGGCGTTTTTGACAAGAACTGTCGCGCGGAGTCGCTCTGCGCCAAGTATGAAGCATTCGACGCCAAATCATCTTTCAATACGGTCGCGCCGAGCGCGTTTTGGAAGGACGTGGGCGGGAAAATACGGATCTCCTCGGATTCATCGGGGAAGGCAGCTCAGCTTCAGGATGCTTTGGTATGGATGGCTCGGGATGCGATCATTCATTTCAGCGTTCCCCGCGGGCTGGAGCAGGCCAACGGCGGCGCGTGGGGCGTGCGGGACGTCTGCCAGGGTCCAGTGGAATTCCTGCTGAGCCAAGACCGCGCCGACGTCGTGAAAACGATTATTCGGGAGCTTTTTTCCCAACAATATCGCCGGCGTGGTGATTGGCCCCAATGGTTCATGTTCCCCCCCTTTCAGTACGTTCAATCAAGCACCTGTCACAGTGATATTTTAATCTGGCCACTCAAGGCTTTATGCGACTATTTGGAGTACACCAACGACGGGGACATTCTTCAACATCAATTGCCATACACCGACGATGAGACGTTCGAGCGGGGCCAAGAGTCTGAAACGATCCTGGAACACGTGGACCAAATGCTGGAGAGGATGCGTCAGAAGTGCCTGCCAGGCTTGTCATTACCGCCCTACGGCGAGGGGGATTGGGACGATTCGCTTCAGCCCAAGTGTGAAGAAATCGCTGAGCGGATGGTGAGCTCGTGGACGGTGGCGCTTATCTACCAAACGCTGCGACGCTATGCCGTAGCGCTGGGTCGTTTCGGAGAGGAAAAGCGGGCGAATGCGGTGGTCGACTTGGCCAGCCAAATGCAGGCTGATTTCCAACGCTATTTGGTGCCAGACGGCGTCGTGGCCGGTTTCGCCGTCTTCGGATCCGAGCCAAGGCGCATCGATCACTACTTGCTGCATCCATCGGATTCGCGAACGGGACTGCGATATCGGTTGATTTCGATGACGCGGGGTATCCTCAGCGGCATCCTCTCAACGGAGCAGGCGAAACGACATCTCGATTTGGTGAATAAACACCTGCTTTTTCCGGACGGCGCTCGCCTCATGGACTGGCCGACGAGGTATCAGGGCGGCCGGGAATCGGTCTTCCGGCGTTCTGAATCCGCGTCGTTTTTCGGGCGCGAAATCGGGCTCCAATACGTTCATGCACATCTGCGTTATGCGGAGGCCCTGGCGGCCATGGGGCGTTCGGAAGAGCTTCTGCACGCGCTATCCGTAGTCAATCCAATCGCGGTGACGGAAGTGGTCAAAAACGCCCTGCCGCGACAGCGAAATTGCTATTTCAGCAGCTCGGACGCGGCATTCAAAGATCGATATGAAGCATCCCGAGACTACGACAAACTTCGCGACGGAAAAATCCCGGTGGACGGTGGTTGGCGGATCTATTCCAGTGGACCCGGGATTTATACGAATCTGGTCGTACGCCACCTCTTTGGATTACGCCGATACTTCGATTGCATGGAATTTGATCCCGTTTTGCCGCCCGAATTCAACGGAATCTGCTGCGAGATGGCGCATAACGACCGCAAGGTGCGTTACCAGTTTAGGCGGTTAAGTGACGCGGGGTCGGTCAAGCGTATCTCGATCAATGGAGTCGAGGTGTCCTCATTTACCAGAGCGGATAGCCGTTACCGGCCCGGAGGTATTCGAATCAAGAAAGCCGAGTTCGAAGCGGCACTTGCGCTGCCTGAGAACATCATTCAAATTGACATGTGATTCGCATTGGAATGGCCTTTGTTCAGGGGTTTTGAGCGATGGGATTCTCGGCCAACCGGTTGGTTTCGCGGCAGTCTATGTTCCCGCATCATTTTGGTTTCAATAGTCAAAACGAACATTTTGCTTGACAAATTCTGAAGCGCAGCGGAAGATGTAAGCGGTTACAAGGCGTTCCTTTTCTGGATTTCAAATACATGATTTCGACAGCCCCCTTACGAAAGAAGCAATCGACGCTTTACGACGTCAGCCGGCTGTCGGGTGTTTCGACGGCAACGGTTTCGCGGGTATTTAGCGGAAAAGCGCGCGTGAGCGACGAAATTCGCAACCGGGTTTTGGGCGCGGCACAGGAGCTTTCGTACGAAGCAAGTTATGCCGCCAGGGCGCTTGCGGGCCGAAAGACGCACACTCTTGGCGCGATCTTCCCGGAAATCGCCAGCGGGTTTTATGCGGATGTGCTGGCGGGAATCGATGAAATTGCGGCCGAAAGCAATTTTGACGTATTGGCGGCGTTCGTCGGGAAGCGTCGCAGCCGGCCGGAGCTTGTCAACAGGCTGCTTCGCCAGGGGCGCGCAGATGCATTGCTGCTGTTGAACCTTGATGACACGCGCGACCTGAAGGCCGAAGACGTCCAGCAGCTACCGATCATCCTTATCGACCACGAAATCGGCGGTTCAAATCTGCCGGTCGTGGGGATGGATAACGTCGGCGGCGCCGAAGCGATGATCGAGCATTTGTTTGAGCAAGGGCATCGCCGAATTGCGCTGTTGACGGGACCGAAAGGGAACTACGACTCGGAGCAGCGTCTGCTGGGATGCCGGCAAGCGTTTGCAAGGCTCGGATTGTCTTTTGAAGAAAGTTTGATCTGGACTGGCGGCTTCACGATGACGAGCGGCGTGGATGCCGCGAAAAAAGTCCTGGATTCCAAGGCGCCGCTGCCCGATGCCATTTTCTGCTTCAATGACTCCATGGCAATTGGCATGATCAACAAATTCCATGGTTCCGGGATATCGGTGCCCGGCGACGTCGCCATTGCGGGCTATGACAATTTGGATGCCGCTGAACATCTGTCATTGACCAGCATCGCATGCCCCATGCGGTTGATGGGCCAGGTGGCGGCCCGCTGGGCGGTGGAGCTTGTCAATCGAGATCAGAAACAGGTTGGGCATCGGCTTCAAGTTCGGTTGGTGATCCGCCATTCGTCGGCGGGCAAGAAATCGAAGGATCCGGTTCAGAAACCGTAATAGAATTGGATGCAGTTGGAGAGGTTTAGGTGCGGGACGATTGTCAGCCGCTGAAGAAGTTACGCCGTGCGCTTGGCGGTGCTTCTACGCGGCGTGCGGAGAATAGCTCAATTCTGCCGGAGAAAACGATGGTGCGCTCCAAAACACTCCATTCCGCATTGGTCAAGGATGAGTCCAGTTCTCGCCGGTCGGCGGACAAGGGGTTTACGCTCGTTGAACTACTGGTGGTAATTGGGATTATCGCAGTGTTGATCGGCATATTGCTCCCGGCCCTCAGCAAAGCCAGGGAACAGGCCAATCAGCTCAAATGCATGTCAAATCTCCGCCAGCTCGGCCAGGCGCTGATCATGTATGCCGGGGAGAATCAAGGAATCATGCCTTTCGGTTTCGTGGTGAATAACCAACCAGGCGGGGCGAACAATCAAAACTACGTTGATCTCTCAAACCCGACCGATAATGGCCTTTTCGTGGACTGGACCATGCTCCTGTCGCACGAGATCAGTTCGCAGGCAGCCCAGACGTCCGACGCCATGGTGTCAACCGGCCAGTTGGCCGGCGTCAACAATCCGAGGTACCGGGGAGTCTTCATTTGCCCGACCGCGCCACAGTCCTATGTGGACTCCATCTTCACTGATTACTCATCCAATCCCCGGCTTATGCCGGATCTTAGGATGCAGGATTATTACGCTACATCTCAGGAGCCGGGATACGGCTCGAAGTTTGGTAGCCCGGTAACTTTGCTCTTGAGGCCGCCCAAACTGGCACACATCAAGCGATCCACGGAAATCGCGGTGATTTTCGACGCCTCGGTTATAAGCCGCGGCGGACTGTGGAATGCCTCGGCCGATGCCGATGGTCTTGATAATGGCGGGCTGGGAAATAGGACGTACATGACGGACCAATACAGCTTGCCCACCAATAAAAATCCGGTTGAGAATGCCGGTCTGCCGATCAGCACTTATTCCGGAAATGGCAACAGCCCATTCACCCCGGCAGCTCAACCTCCTCAGGATTACAACTCGGATAACTATGATAATTGGGCCACCATTCGATTTCGTCACGCCAGCAATACCCAGGCCAACGCTTTAATGCTCGATGGCCATGTGCAGAGCTTTAACTACAACGCGCATAATCAATCGACGGACATGCTCGAAAGCAATATTAATGTGAACCCATAGGAGTAGAGGACGAGGATGGGGTTGAAAGATGCAACATTTCGATGGTTTGCCGCAGCCGCGTTCGCAGCGGCGGTAATCGCTCGAGCGCCCCATGCGCTGGCCGATGCCGAGCAGACGAGCACTCCCGCTGCACCATCGCTGTCTGCCATACAACTGGCGGCCCAAGACCAAGCCATCGAGAACCCCGCGTTTCCGCCCGGCAAATCGACTCTAACGCCCAAAGATGAAAAATTCCTCGACGATCTGGAATCACGGGGAATTCAATTCTATATCGACTCGGCCGATCCGATTACCGGTCTCATGCCCGATCGCGCCAAGGCCAATGGCGGGGCCGGCGAGATTGCCAGTACCGCTTCGGTGGGATTCGGTCTGACGGCTTTGTGCGTGGGCGATTACCGCGGTTGGGTGCCACGCCAGGAAGCCTATGATCGCTCGCTGCGCGTTCTTCGCTTCTTACGGGACCACGGCCCGCAGGAGCATGGATATTTCTATCATTTCCTTGACATGCACACGGGCGAGCGGGCGTGGAAATGCGAAGTCTCCGACATCGATACGGCGATTCTCATGGCGGGCGTTCTCACCGTACGCCAGCATTTTGCGGGAACGGAATTGGCGAAGGTTGCGGATGAATTATACGAAGGGGTGGATTGGCCCTGGATGTTGGGCAGCGACGGAATGCTGTGCATGCATTGGAAGCCCGAAACAGGTTTCTCCCGCGCCCGCTGGCGGGATTTTAACGAGGGACCACTGCTCTATCTTCTGGCGATCGGCTCCCAATCTCATCCCATACCTTCCGATACTTGGCGTGCCTGGCGCAGGGAGCGGATCCTCACCTACGCCGGATTGACGTACATCCAGAATCCCCCGCTGTTCACGCAGCAGTATCCCCAGGTGTGGTTTGATTTGCGCGGCCTGAGGGACGACTACGCCGATTACTTCCACAATTCGCAGTTGGCCACCCTTTCGCAGCGGCAGTGGACCATTGATGAGTTGAGCACTAAATTCCCGACCTACGGTCCCAATATGTGGGGACTGACCGCCTCCGATAGCGAGCACGGTTATAAGGGCTGGGGCGGACCGCCCACGTGGCGGGACGATCGTATCGACGGCAGCGTGGTGCCCGCAGCCGCGGCCGGCAGCCTGGCATTCGAGCCGCGCATTTGCCTGGATGATCTGGAGAACATGCGCGCCAACTATGGAGAAAAGGGGTATCTGAAATACGGGTTCGTGGACGCGTTTAACCCGGCAGCGGGCTGGTATAACCCGGATGTTCTGGGAATAGACATCGGTCCATCGGTACTGATGGCAGAAAATTGCCGCAGTGCGTTCGTTTGGCAAACATTCATGTCGAGTCCGGAAGCTCGAGCAGCGATAAAGGCTGCGGGATTCCGGGCTGTTGAGTCGTCGGACGTTCTTCCGACGACATCACTGTTCAACGCTCATCAAACCACCGCCAGCGGAGGTTGATGCTGAAGACTTATGAGAGCGGCTGGCTTGGTGGCCAGCCGAAAGGAGGTGGATTTCGATTTGGGTTGTCGTTTTTCGCGATGCGTTTTACTTGTTTTGCGGTATCATGACTTTTTCATGAATACCTATCAATCAGGCGATAGGACTCGAGTAATGTTTACTTGAGGCGAATCGCCGATCAATCGCCCTTCTTAAGGAGGCAATTATGCGTAGTATTTCACGTCTCAAAAAAACCGCTCTCATGGGCGGCTCGCTTTGCGCGCTGCTCGCAGCCGCCAGCGCAGCCTATGCCCAGGTCAGCTCAATCAATTCAGCCATCATAGTTCCGCGTGTTTTCAACGATATTCCCGGCGCGACGGGGACGTACATCAACGGCTATCCCGGGTCCATCACGCTTGGCGAGTCGGGCGTGAGCAAAGCCAGCGGCTATGCCGACCGGGATGTCTGGTATTTCTCCAACACTGGCGGAGCCAGCGCCTATACGTTCCAGGACGGTCAGTATTTCGATATGTCCTTCGGCGTGACCTTGTCCGGGGGAACGCCCAGCTACGACCTGGAAGCCGGGATTCTCTTCAGCAATCCGACCGGGACTTTCGGCGGTGATTGTCAATCCCTCGTCACGAACGGTGGAGTTGTGGTCCAATTCGGAGGGCCTTCGTATTACCCATTCTCCCCCGCTGCCGGTGGCTATCCCGGCGCCGGTGCAACCGTCCCAAATTACACATTGGGCCAAACGTATACCCTAGGGCTCGACTATGTCGTCGACCCGGGCACTGGCAATCCCGCATTCGAGTATTCAGTGAACGGGCTGTTCGCCGCATCATCGCCGGGCGACCCGTACTTCGACCTCGGTGGTCCATTGGACACCGGTGTCGGCAGCAACTCACTCGGAGGCTATCTCCAAATCCAAAATGATCCCAACAATCCGAACCAGGCCGGCCAGGCGGTCTTCTCGAATATCACCATCACCGCCGTCCCGGAGCCGGCAAGCCTTTCCTTGCTGGCAATCGGCAGTGTTGGACTCTTTGTTCGGCGCCGCGCTAAGAGTTCGGTCTGAGTGAGACGTCTTGAAACCCTCCGAACTGGGAGGAGGTGCCTGATCCGCATCGTCGCACAATGGGCAATGCGTGATCAGGCGCCTCCCCCGGTTTTTAGGCGCAGCGCACACCAGGCGGCGGGCGGTGTTCGCAATTGGGGACGGCGGCGACAGCCCTCTGGATGTGCTCTGAGGAAGTGATTTGTGCCTTGGAACCGTCGAAAATTGCCGCCCGTTCACCGCGCAGTAATCGAAGCCCTGGAAACCAGGCTGCTTCTATCCATCGGTCTGCTTACCACTGACCAGGACATCGGTTCGCCTTCTCGGGCCGGGTCAGCTTCTTCTTCTAACGGCTCCTACACCGTTATTGCCGGTGGCACCGGCATCGGTGGACTTTCGGATCAGTTTAATTTCGCCTATGAAGCCTACTCCGGCAACGCCACGCTCGTGACCCAGGTCAGCTCCCTGACCAACACCAGCGCCTCGGCCCAGGCCGGTCTGATGATCCGCAACGACACCAGCGCGGTCTCGGCCTTCGTGGGAGCGTTTGTCACCCCCACCAGCGGAATTGAGCTCGTCACCCGTACCGCCGATGGCGGGACCGCCGGCCAAACGACCCTCGCCGGTACCCTAGCCCCGGAATATCTCGAGCTCTCCCTTGCCGGTTCCACGGTCACCGCCTATTACTCCAGCGACGGCGTCACCTGGTCGCAACTGGGATCGAGTCAGACCATTACGCTTGGCTCCAGCCCCCTGATCGGGTTGGCCGCGGCCTCGGCCAACAATTCGCTCACGACCACCGCGAGCTTCTCCAAACTGGATATCCTCCCGTCCGGCTGGTCCGACAACGACATCGGCTCACCCCCCTTGCCCGGCTCGGCCGGCTACAACGTCGCAAGCAACACGTTCACAGTATTGGCCAGCGGATCAGGCGTCGGCGGCGCCTCCGATCAATTCAATTTCCTCAACTACGCCGTCACCGGCAACGGCTCGGTTAGCGCGCTGGTGGATTCCCTGACGAACACGAATCCCTCCGCCGCCGCCGGCGTCATGATCCGCTCCGACACCACCGCCGGATCGCTCGTTGCCGAAGTGGATTTGACAGCACAGAACACCGTCGTATTCGCCGGCCGTTCCAGCGGCGGCGCGTTCACCTCCACCCCGGTAACGGTCAGCGGCCCTGTTTGGCTTGACGTCACCGACGCCGGCGGCAACTTCATCGGATACTATTCCAGCAACGACGTCAATTGGACGCAGATCGGAACCACCGAGGCGATCGCCATGCCCAACGCCACCACGCTCGGCGGCTTGTGGGCTTCGTCGAACAGCGGTTCCGCACTCAATACCGCCGTGTTTTCCGGCGTGAGCCTCACGCGCGGCGGCTGGACAGACACCGACATCGGTTCCCCCGCCATCACCGGCTCCGCCGATTACGACGCGCCCAGCGACACCACCACGATTTCCGGTAACGGAGCCGACATCTGGGGAACCTCCGACCAATTCAACTTCAACAGCACCACAATGACTGGCGACGGCAGCGCGATCGCCTACGTCAATTCCATCACCAACACCAACGCCTGGGCCAAGGCAGGCGTCATGATCCGAAACGATACCACCGCCGGATCCGCTTTCGCGGCCGTGCTGGTTTCGCCCACCAGCGGCATCACATTTGAGTGGCGGTCCACCGCCGGCGGCGTTACCAACCAGGAAATCAGCAGTCCCGCCGGAGGTCCGACTCCCGCTCCCGTGGGATTGAAATTAACCCGCTCCGGCAACACCTTCACCGCGTACTATTCCACCGACGGCATCAATTGGTTACAGGTCGGTCCCAGCCAGTCCGTCGCGCTCAACTCCACGGTGCTGGCGGGGATAGCCGTTACGTCCCACAACACCGGCGAACTCTGCACCGCCACCTTCAGCAGTGTCAGCATCGGAAATAATCCCCCGCCCGGCGCGGGTATTTACAGCTCCGCCGATCAGTTGTTCCTGAACAATCTGGAAGACAGCGAGTTGATGTACTACTGGAATGAAACCAATTCTTCCACCGGGCTCGTCCCCGACTATGCCAATGCCAACGGCGGAGGTCCCTCGGCCGATTCAAGCATCGCCGCGGTCGGCTTCGGCCTGACGGCGCTGACCATCGGCGACGCGCGCGGCTGGCTCTCTCACGCCAGTGCCTATCAGCGCGCTTTGAACACCATCGACTTCCTCTACAACAGCGGCGCTAACGTCAACGGATTTTTCTATCACTTCCTCAATGAAACAACCGGCGCGCGATATGGAACAAGCGAAGTTTCCTCCGTCGACACCGCCGAACTCATGGCCGGCGTATTGAGCGCTGCCCAATACTGGGCCGGAACCCCGCTCCAAACCACCGCCCTGGCGCTCTTCAACCGCGTGGACTGGCCCTGGATGCAGGAAGCCAGCGGTGTGTTCTACGGCGCTTGGACTCCCGAAAGCGGATTCTCCGGCGGTTACGGCGACTTCAGCGAAGCCGCCCTGCTGTACCTGCTCGGTTTGGGTTCGCCGACTTATCCCACGTCTGTCGCATCCTGGTATTCCTGGTCGCGGACACCCGTGGAGACGTATTCCGGCTATACCTTCGTCGAGGCAGACGATGCCGCATTGTTCACGGAGCAGTATCCCCAGGACTGGTTTGACCTTCAGGGCCTGACCGATGCAAAGGGACTCAATTTCTACCAGAATTCGCAAACTGCAACCCTTGCCCAACGTCAGTTCATGATTAATCTCAATTCCACGTACTCCGACTACAGCGCGAATCTGTGGGGGCTGACGCCTTCGGAAGGCGTGAGCGGATACACCGTTTGGGGCGGCCCCCCCGCCGATGGTCCGATCAACGGAACGGTTGTGCCTGCGGCAGCCGGTGGCAGCCTTGAGTTTGAACCTCGCCTGACCATCGACGTGCTGGAAAATATGAAGCAGACGTATCCGTCGGAGTACCAGAAATACGGTCTCGTGGATGCGTTCAATCCGCTCACAAGCTGGTCGAGCTCCCTGGTCCTTGGAATCGATCTCGGTCCCACGCTGATCGCCGCCGAGAACTCTCGCTCAAATCTGGTGTGGAACGGGTTCATGCAAACCTCGGCCGCCCAGCAGGCCGTGGCGAAGGCATTCCCAACAACCACCCCCGTGTGGGCCGTCAATGGCAGCGGTAACTTTAACGTCGCGGCGAACTGGACCACCGGCGCGATCCCCAACGGAATCGGCGCCACGGCCGAATTCCTGGACGTCACTCCCCCGGCCCAGACGGTTTATACCAATGCCGCCATCACCGAAGGCACCCTGCACTTTAATAGCGCCAATGAATATGAGCTCACCGGAACCGGATCGCTAACCCTGCAAGCCAGCGGTTCAAACAGCGCGCTGGTGGAGGTCGATCAAGGGACCGTGATACTCGATCTGCCGACGACGCTCGCCAGCAACACCACCTTTAACGTCGCCGCGGGCGCTACGCTGGTCATTGGCAACCCGTTGACCATCAATTCCGGCGTCACGTTGACTCAGACCGGCGGTGGCGTCGTGACCTATGAATCGACTATCAACGTAGTGGGCGATGGAAGCCTCGTCCTCGCCGATTCCACCTATGCCGACGCGCTTTCCCTGGCGCCTGGGGCAACGGCGTCTCTCACGGGCAACGGCACCGTGCTGGAACTCGGCAGCCTCTCGAACAGCGGCACGATCAATTTACAGAATAACGTTCTGCTGATCGATTACGCCGGCTCTTCCGACCCGATCGCATCGATCAGGGCGGAATTGACGAGCGGATATGCGGGCGGAACGTGGACCGGTCCGGGCATCATGTCCACCGCGGCACAGAACAATTCTGCCCACTATGGAATCGGCTATGCTGATTCGGCCGATCCGGGTAATCCGGCCGGCTTGGCGCCTGGTACGATTAAGATCATGTACACCCTTCTGGGCGACGCCAATCTTGACGGCCTGGTCAACGGCTCGGACTTCAACATCCTGGCGGCGAACTTCAACCAGAGCGTCACCGGCTGGGACCAGGGCGATTTCAACTACGACGGCCTGGTCAATGCCGCCGACTTCAACGATCTCGCAGCCAATTTTGGCCAGCAGTCCGATGCTGCTCCAGCCGTGATACCCGCCAGCGGGACCGGGGTTGTCGTTGCGTTGAGTTTGAAGGCGACAGGGACTCCCACTGTAACGAGCGTTGCAGCGGCCACGCCCCCTACAATCAGCAACGCAGCCGATGCAAATCTGCTGAATCAGAATCAGAGCGATAGCGTTTCAGCCGGGGTGCTCAATCCGGAAGAGAAGGACGGTCACAAGCTTCGCCAGAGCAATCATCATCCGCGCGTCTAATCGCGGGTGGCGAGCGCGGACAGAGACGAGCATGGCATCTTTCAGCGCAAGAGCTTTTAGCGGACTTAAACACGTCGTCTCCGCCGCGCTGATTGCTTCAGGCGCCGCGGTGCTCGTGTTCGGCCCGCGCGCGGGCGAAGAGGCGCCGAAGAATTGCGTTGTCGTGGATTACTGGGAGAAATGGACCGGAGAAGAAGAAGCGGCGATGCGGCAAATTGTGGATGATTTCAACTCCACGGTGGGCCGCGACAAACACATTTTTGTCCGATACCTTTCGACCAGCAGCATTGAACAGAAAACGCTGGTTGCCGCCGCTGCCGGTGTGCCGCCCGACGTGGCGGGACTTTACAACCAGGACATCCCCCAATTCGGCGCCATGAATTCTCTCGAGCCGCTTGAGGACATGGCCGCCGAGCGCGGCATCACCGCGGACAAATATAAAAAGGTGTTTTGGGACGAAGGCCATTACGATGGCCATCTCTATGGACTTGTGAGCACCGCTTATGACCTCGCCCTGTACTACAACAAAACCATTTTTTCCGAGGGCGCTTCAGCCCTTCGAACCCGGGGCCTCGACCCCGAACGGGCGCCCGGCACCATCGCGGAATTGGATGAATATGCCCAGGCTCTGGATCGGATCGACCCGTCGGGCCGAATCATTTTGGCTGGTTATATTCCAGCCGAGCCAGGCTGGTACATCAATTACACCTGCATCTGGTTCGGTGGAAGCTGGTGGAATGACCGTGAACACAAGTTCACGTTCACCGATCCCGGAGTGCTCCGCGCGTATCACTGGATTAACGGTTATTCCAAGCGACTTGGTCCCGAGGCGGTGGCCGAATTCCGATCGGGGTTCGGCGCCATCGATACGCCGACGAATCCATTTTTAGCCCCGACCGTTGCGATGGTGCAACATGGAACCTTCTTTGCCCGGTTCATTCATCATCTCAAGCCGTCCATGGACGGCCAATGGGCCGCGGCTCCTTTTCCATCGTACGATCCAAAACTGCGTGACGTGACCTACTGCAATTGCGATATGCTCGTGATCCCGCGCGGATCGAAACATAGACAGGAGGCATTCGAGTTTATCGCCTTCGTTAATCGGCAGGACGAGATGGAGAAATTGGCAAATCTCCATTGCAAAATCTCGCCGCTGGCCAAAGTCAGCGAGGGGTTTCTGGACCATCACAACAACCCTTATATCCGTGTTTTCGACACATTGGCCGCAAGTCCCAATGCCCATCCAACTGAGCCGGTGCCGATTCTGCCGGAAGTCAACGATGAGTTGAACGATTTTACCGATCGCCTGGCGCTCCAGCAGGTGACTCCCGAAAAAGGCCTCCAGGATGTGCAGCAGCGCTTGCAACAAAAATACGATCAGTTTATTGAGGACCAGCACCAGCGAAAAATGATGGAGCGTTGAGCGGAAGTGAAGAGCGTCGCGGTCGCGCGGCATTGAATTCCAAATATGATGGCACGATGGCATTCTGAAACTCGGGCGGTGTTGCGAGGCCTCGCCTTTCTCTCTCCGTGGCTCGTCGGTTTTTTTGCGTTCACGCTCGTGCCCATCGCGCTATCGCTCTATTACAGCTTTTGCGACTATTCCCTGCTGCAGCCACCGCTGTACAAAGGCCTTACCAATTATCATCTACTGGTTCATGACAACGTCTTCTGGAAGGTTTTGCGCAATACGGCAATCTACGCCCTGATGGCACTCCCGCTGGGGATGCTGGCGGCCCTGGGCGTGGCCATGCTGTTGAACGTGAAAATCCGCGGGTTGGCGTTTTACCGCACGGTGATCTTCCTGCCGTCTTTGGTTCCCACGGCCGCGTCCGCGATGCTGTGGCTCTGGCTGTTCAATGCCAAGCTGGGGCTGATTAACGTGGGGCTTCGCGCTATCGGCGTGACGAATCCGCCGGGCTGGTTGACGGACGTTCGATGGTCGATGCCCGCTCTGGTGCTGATGAGCTTCTGGGGAATTGGCAATACGGTGATCATTTATCTTGCGGGACTACAGGACGTGCCTCGCGAGCTTTACGAAGCTGCCAGCATCGACGGCGCTTCCACTGTGCGAAAAATTTGGCACGTGACGCTGCCCTCCATTTCGCCGGTCATATTTTTCAACCTCATCATGGGGATCATCGGCACGCTTCAGGTGTTCGCCACGCCGTACATCATGACCGGCGGCGGACCCGCACGAAGCACGTATTTTTATACCATGTATCTTTATGACAACGCGTTCAGTTATCTGAAAATGGGCTACGCCAGCGCGATGGCGTGGGTGCAACTGCTGATCGTGCTGGTCCTGACGGCGCTGGCAGCCTGGTCCAGCAAAAAATGGGTGCATTACTCGGGAAATTGAACGCGGCGAATACTTGCGGATACCGTTATGAGCTCGAATACTCCAAATCACGCATCGACTTTACAAGCAGCTTCGGGCGCCGTTCGACGTGGCAATCGGAAGGGTCGAGGCGGACGGCTTTTCGCTCACACGATGCTGGTCGCCATTGGTATCGCGGCGCTGCTCCCATTTGTTTGGATGCTCTCGACCAGCCTGAAGACGCTCCAGGCGACGACGGCTTATCCACCGACGTTCTGGCCAAGTCCGATTCAATGGCACAATTACGCGGATGTGTTCCGCCAAGAAAAGGCGAATTTTCTGCTGTGGACCCGCAACACGCTGGTGATTGAGGTCCTGGGCGTCACGGGCACGACGCTTTCCAGCGCCATCGTGGCGTATGGGTTTGCGCGACTTCGTTTTCGCGGAAGAAATGCGCTGTTCGTGCTGATGCTGTCGACCATGATGCTGCCGTTTCCGGTTACGATGGTTTCGCTCTTCTCCCTGTTTCGTTGGCTCGGAGATCACACCGGGATTGCATGGCTCGGAACTTTTAAGCCGCTTTGGGTGCCCGCATGGTTCGGATCGGCATTCAACATCTTTCTCCTGCGGCAATTCTTCATGACCATTCCGACCGAGCTTTCCGAATCGGCCCGCATCGACGGATGCAGTGAATTCGGCATTTTCTGGCGGATCATTCTTCCCCTGGCGCGGCCGGCGCTTGCGGTCGTCGCGCTTTTCGCCTTCCTGGCGATCTGGAACGACTTTCTCGGTCCATTGGTTTATCTGCAAAGACCCGAACAATTCACGCTTGTTCTGGGACTGCAAAATTTCCAAAGCAAGGCGGGGGGAACCTCGTGGCACCTGCTCATGGCCGCAAGCGTTCTGGTGATCTTGCCGGCGATTATGCTATTTTTCGTCGCGCAGAAAACATTCATCGAGGGAATTGCGACTACCGGAATCAAACAATGATGGCGCCCACCGGCGGAGCCCCGAGTGCTGTTGGATCGTGGCCTGTCCCATCACCCTCAGTGATTGCCGGGATTTCCCAAAGTGAATTCGCCCTGAAGGCCGGAAGCCGAATCGGGGGCAATCCAGACGTTGAATTTGCCCGGCTCCGTTATCAGCGTTCCGTTGGCGTTGTAATAGGCCAAGTCGTCGGACTTCAGCAGGAATTGGACCGTCTTTGTCTCTCCCGGCTTGAGCCGGATGCGCTGAAAGGACTTGAGCTCGCGAACGGGCCTGGTCAGGCTGCCGACGAGTTGACGCGTGTAGAATTGGACGATCTCATCGGCTTCGACGTGGCCGGTGTTGGCGATGTCGGCCCAAACCGTGATCCGGCCACCGACGTCCAACCGAGGCGATGAAACCCTCAGATTTGAATAGCTGAACGTGGTGTAGGAGAGGCCATATCCGAAGGGGTATTCAGGGGTAAAGCTCTCATCGATGTACTTGGAGGTGAATTTTTCGTCGGCGTAGGGTCCGCTGACGGATGCCGGGCGTCCGGTGTTCGTGTGGTTGTAGTAAATCGGGATTTGCCCAACGGTTTTGGGAAATGTGACAGTCAGTTTCCCGCATGGTACCGAGTCTCCCAAAATCGTGTTCACGATGGCGGGGCCGCCTTCACTGCCAGGGTGCCATGCCCACAAGACCGCGCCCATCTTCTGCGCGGTGTCACGGAATGTCAGCGGCCTGCCTGCCATGATCACCGCGATCATCGGTTTGCCGGCCTTGGCCACTTCCGTCGCCAATTCCTCCTGCGCGCCCGGCAAATCGAGATATGCCCGCGAACTGGCCTCACCCGTCATGCCCGCATCCTCACCAAGAAAGAGAATCACCACGTCCGCGCCGCGCGCCGCTTCCAATGCCGCGGGGAATTTTTCCCGACTCTCGTCCCGGCTGTTCTTCAAGCCTTGCGCATAGGTTATCCGTGTTTCACCCAGGGCTTTTCGAAACGCCGCCAGCGGCGTGAGCGACGGACCTTCGCGGTCGGCCACCCATGTTCCAAGCTGATCCCTCGGACTATCCGCCAGCGGGCCGATGATGGCGATTCTCCCGACGGACTTCGCCAGCGGCAACGTTCCATCCTCATTCTTCAGCAGCACAAGGCTTTGCTCGGCCAACTGCCTGGCAATGGCTAATGCCTCTGCCGTCGGAGCCTCGCGGTCTTCGGGCGCGCGATCTCCCTTCGCGCCGAATGACCCAAGCCGCAACTTAAGTCTCAGTATGTTTCGCACGGCCTCGTCGATCAGGCGCGGATTAAGTTGACCGCTCTGGATCAGGGATGCTCCGTGGTCATAGTAGCTGGTGCTCACCATTTCCATGTTGACGCCTGCGGTGATCCCCTTCATCGCCGCGTCACGGGGATCGGCGGCATAGCCGTGCTCAATCAGCTCCTCTACCGACTCATAATCGCTCACGACCAGGCCATCAAATTTCCATTCGTTGCGCAGCACCTGGCGCAACGTGAACTCGTTCGCGCTGGCGGGCACGCCGTTGAGGTCGTTGAATGCCGACATGAAGCTGGCGATTCCAGCTTGCCTTGCGGCTGCAAACGGCCGTAGGTAGACGTTGCGCAGGAGAGGTTCCGGAATCCAGGTCGTGTTGTAATCCCGGCCGCCCTCCGCAGCCCCGTATCCGACGTAATGCTTTCCGCACGCGGCGATCGAATTCGCGTCCGCCAGGGAGCCTCCCTGAAATCCGTGCACCATCGCCGCCGCCAATACGCCTGAGAGATAGGGATCCTCGCCCAGGGTCTCGGCAATCCGACCCCAGCGCGGATCTCGCGAGATATCCATCATCGGGGCAAACGTCCAGTGAATGTCCTCACGGGCGGCCTCACGGGCGGTCGCACGCGCCGCCCGTTGGATCAACTCTGGATTCCAACTGGCCGATTCCCCAAGCGGAATCGGGAATGTGGTTCGGAATCCGTGGATCAAATCGGCCCCGAAAATCAGTGGAATGCCCAGCCGGCTTTCCTTCATTGCGATGTGTTGGGCCTCGGCTTTTATTGATGCAGGCGCGCCCCCATAAAACGATCCCCATCTGCCGTCGCGCAGCTGGTCCTTAACCTTGTCCGTCAGTTTTTCCGGAAATCCGGTCTGCGACATCTGGCCCAGTTTTTCCTGAAGCGTCATCTTGGCGATCAGGTCATTAATTCGCTGCTCGACATCGCGACTGTCACTGGCGGGATCGGCAACCACGATCGCTGGAGCGTATGCAATCAAGACCGCGAGAGTGGCTGAGCAGAAAAACCCGTAAAATATTTTCATCTATGTGCTCTCAAAAATCTCGGCTTGAATCTCCAGTGTGACCGGTACCGCACAACCATCGTGAGACGGTGGCGCTGGCTCGCCAACGCGGCCTGATTCCAAGCGGCATCCGACTGCGTAAGAGGAAAACCGGGTTTCGCATTTGGCATCGAGCGAGCCATGCTGTGCGATCCACCTCCACGGCGGGGAGCCGCGAGCATTCTCGATACCAAATTTGGCGCGGTACGCCCGCACAATACCGAGGACATGGAGTCGATACTCGTGGATCATTTTTAGCATCGCATCTCCTAACATTTCCGGTGCATAGGCGGGCATCCGCCTACGAGCCGCATGATTACCAGCATTGCGATAGATGCGATCCGCTTTCTGATGATGCCGTTGCTGGTCGTAAACGGTTCCGCCCGGCTTGAAATCATCCGGGCCCATAACAGTGTCTTTACAGAGAAAGGTCAAGCCCTCAATTGAGTTGTCCGTTGACGTCCAATTGGCTGGCAGGTTTCGCGGGTCCATTGCGGCTCCGAAATGTTGTTGGCAGACCGCCAG